>NZ_CABSTC010000032.1:0-14662 GCF_902480485.1 uncultured Negativicoccus sp.
TGGAGTTTGGAACAAAGGTCCGATATCCACGTCAAAGCCCATATCCGCGAAGGATTCATTATACCAACTCGATGATTGCCATCGGAGCGGCGTCCCCTTTACGGGGGCCGATTTTCAGCACGCGTGTGTAACCGCCTTCACGGTCAGCGTACTTTTCAGCAATTTCGCCGAACAGTTTGGATACAATCCCTTCATCCATGATGAAAGCTAAAGCTTGACGACGGGCATGTAAATCACCACGTTTGCCGAGCGTAATCATCTGATCCGCTACGCGCCGCAGTTCTTTTGCTTTCGTTTCCGTCGTTTCAATGCGTTCATGCTGGAGCAGGGAGGTCACCATGTTGCGCAACAACGCTTTACGTGCTGCGGTATTGCGTCCCAACTTGCTGTAGGCCATTTTTTTCCTCCTCTATTCGTCCTTTTGTTTCAAGGTCAAACCGTGACCGTCATATTCGGTCAGGCGTTCTTTGATTTCTTCAATCGATTTTTTACCCAAGTTGCGTACTTTCGTTAAGTCATCTTCGGTCTTTTTGAGCAAGTCCGCAAGCGTATTGATATTGGCGCGTTTCAGGCAGTTGAAGGCCCGAACGGAAAGTTCCAATTCTTCAATACGGATCGATTCGAAATCAATTTCCGGTTCCGTCGCCGTTTCCTCTTCGTTGTCGAAGTTCGTGCTGACAGCGATGAGATCACGGTCGGTCGCGATGTTTTGGAAATGACGCAGGTACATGACCAGGATGGTCGCTGCTTTCGCTACGGCGTCCTTGGCTCCAATCGAGCCGTCAGTGGTCAGTTCCAATGTCATTTTATCGTAGTCGAGTTCGTTGCCGACGCGGGTGTCTTCTACTTTGTAGTTCGCCCGCAAAATCGGCGAGAAAATCGAATCGATCGGGATGACGCCGATCGCGTCATCATCTCTCTTGTTCTTCGTCGCCGGCACATAGCCGTGACCGCGATCAATGGTAAGCATCATTACCACATGAGCATCGTTGTCGAGTGTGGCAATGTGCAAATCGCTGTTCAAGATTTCCAATTCCGACGGAACGACGATGTCGCCGGCCGTGAATTGGCCTTCTTTTTCTATATCGACCCGGACTTCTAACGGAAATTCCGCTTCGCTGTGTGCTTTAAAGCACACTTTTTTGAGGTTCAGGATGATATCGGTCACGTCTTCCCGGACACCGGGGATGGTGGAGAATTCGTGCAATACGCCATCGATTTTAATGGAGGTAATGGCGACGCCGTCCAATGAGGACAGCAAAACGCGCCGCAAGCTGTTACCCAAGGTAATGCCGTAACCGCGATCCAGCGGTTCACAAACAAATTTACCGTACCGTTCGTCAGCCGACAGTTCGACTGTTTCGATGTCAAAATTCTTCTCTTCTATCATGCGGTAAACCTCCTCCTATACAACTGACACCACCCAAAAGAGACGCTCAGACACGTCTGCGTTTCGGGGGGCGGCAACCGTTATGGGGAATCGGTGTTACGTCCTTAATCATGTTGACATCAAGGCCCGCTGCTTGCAGCGCACGGATCGCGGCTTCACGGCCGGATCCCGGCCCCTTTACATATACTTCTACTTCCCGCAAGCCTTGTTCCATCGCTGCTTTAGCTGCCTGTTCAGCGGCCATTTGCGCAGCAAAGGGAGTGCTTTTACGAGATCCGCGGAAACCTAATCCGCCGGCAGAAGCCCAGGAAAGGGTGTTGCCGTTCGTATCGGTAATCGTTACGATCGTGTTATTGAAGGTCGAGCGGATGTGTGCAGCCCCCGACTCTACGTGTTTCTTTTCTTTACGTTTGGTTCTTGCTTTAGCCAACTTAAGTCCCCTCCTTTACTTCTTATTTCTTTTTACCGGCAATGGTCTTCTTCGGACCTTTGCGTGTACGGGCATTCGTTTTCGTGCGTTGACCGTTGACCGGCAATCCTGCACGGTGACGGCGACCACGATACGAATTGATTTCCACTAAACGTTTAATATTAAGCGATTCTTCACGACGCAGATCGCCTTCTACTTTATATTCGTCCAAAGCTTCACGCAGTTTCGCAACTTCATCTTCAGTGAGGTCGCGGACCCGCGTATCCGGATTTACACCGGTCTTTTCCAATACCTTTTTGGAAAGAGTGAGGCCGATACCATAAATATAGGTTAAGCCAATCTCAACGCGCTTATCACGGGGTAAGTCTACACCGGCTATACGTGCCATCTACTCTCCACCTCCTATTCTTATCCTTGACGTTGTTTATGTTTCGGGTTTTCGCAAATGACCATGACACGGCCTTTGCGTTTAATAATTTTGCATTTATCGCAAACCTTTTTTACGGACGGTCTGACTTTCATGTTGAACCTCCTTTAACAGGGTCTTACTTGAAGCGATAGGTGATCCGGCCCCGATTTAAATCGTACGGAGTCAATTCCAAAGTGACTCGGTCACCCGGAAGGATACGGATAAAATTCATCCGCATTTTACCGGATACATGCGCCAGAACAATGTGGCTGTTTTCAAGCTTCACTTTGAACATGGCGTTCGGTAACGCTTCAACGACTTTACCCTCTACTTCAATGACATCTTCCTTGCTCATCAAAGCCTCCTTTTTGCAGTGCAGCTTTTGCTTGGGTAATCGCGGCGCGGATTTCTTCATCCCGCCACGGCGAATGAGGATGCGTGCGGCGATAGGCCGCATCCGAATCGGCGGCGACGCGTATGCGCACATGTCGACGATTCTTTGTTTTGGGCTGTGCAACCGGACGTTTGCGTCCGTCGGCAAGCTCCACATACGAGGCATCATGACAACGCAGTACCACGAACCATTGTCCCCGTTCGCGTCCGGCAGTCGCCTCAACGATAGTGCCAGGAGAGAGCGGTCTGGTTTCGGTCATGAGCGCTCCGTCAAAATGCGGGGGCCGTCGTCGGTAATCGCAATCGTATGCTCAAAGTGAGCGGACGGTTTGCGATCCTTGGTTACGACAGTCCAGCCGTCTTTTAAAGTGCGCACCTGTGCGGTGCCGAGATTGATCATCGGCTCGATACAAAGAATCATCCCCGCCTCCAGCCGATCGCCGGTGTGCGGAGTGCCGTAATTCGGTACTTCCGGTTCCGCATGCATTTCGGTGCCGATACCGTGCCCGACGTATTCTTTAACTACGCCGTAATGGTACGGCTCGACAAACGCCGAGACCGCGTGACCGATATCACCGACATGGTTGCCGACTACGGCAGCGGCGATGCCTGCTGCGAGCGCCCCCTGCGTGACGTCCAAAAGCTGTTGCGTTTTCGGACTGATCTCGCCAACCGGCACTGTCATCGCAGTATCGCCCATAAATCCGTCTTTGGTAACCACCAAATCCAGACTGACGATATCTCCCTCTTTGAGAATCACTCGTTTGGAGGGGATGCCATGCACTACGCCTTCATTCACCGAAATACAAACCGAGCCCGGAAATCCGTAATACCCTTTGCATTCAGGAATGGCTCCTTGCTGAACAATGTATTCTTCCGCTATTTGATCCAGTTCCCAGGTAGAAATACCGGGAACCGCTTTACTGGCGAGCAGTTGCAATGTCTGCGCGGCGATTTTGCCGGCAGCGGCAATGCGCTCGATCTCGCGGGCGGATCGCAGAATGATCATTGTCCGTCCTTCTTTTCCAAAGCGGTAACGATGTCTTTGAAGACGTCTTCCATATCCTGCAGCCCGTCAATTTCTACATAATGTCCGTTGTTTTTGTAGTAATCGATCAAGGGCTTGGTCTGTTGTCCGTAGACGGCTAAACGTTCTTTGACGACCGCTTCCTGATCGTCGTCACGTTGGTACAACTCGCCACCGTCTTTATCGCAGACACCGGCTTTTTGCGGCGGATTAAACGCTTTATGATACGTCGCACCACATGTGCGGCAAATCAGCCGACCGCTGGTGCGGCGGACCAATTCTTCATTCGGAACCGCAATGTTGATAATGCCGTCCAACGTGATATTAAGTTCACGCAGAATCGCATCCAACGCTACCGCCTGCGCCGTCGTACGCGGGAAACCGTCCAAGATGAAGCCGTCACGCGCATCCGGTTGCGCCAAGCGCTCGCGAACAATGCCGATCGTCACTTCATCGGGTACCAGCGTACCGTTATCCATGTGTTTTTTTGCTTCCAAACCGAGCGGCGTACCGTTTTTTACGGCCGCGCGGAACATATCGCCCGTCGAAATTTGAGGAATCCCATACTTTTCGATGAGTCGTTCCGCTTGCGTACCTTTACCGGCGCCGGGCGGTCCCATTAACAAAATGTACATCGTTCCCATCTCCTTACTTCATGAAACCTTCATAATGACGCGTAATCATCATCGATTCAATTTGTTTCATTGTATCCAGGGCGACACCTACCACGATCAAGAGAGCCGTCCCACCAAAGTATACACCTTGAATGCCGGTGATGTTTCCCAAAATGTTGGGAAGTACTGCCACAAACGCCAGGAAAAATGCGCCGGCGAGTGTGATCCGCGTCAATACGCGATCCAAGTAATCAGCGGTCGGTTTACCCGGACGGATGCCGGGAACAAAGCCACCGTACTTTTTCATATTATCGGCAATATCCGTAATATTGACAGAGATCGCCGTGTAGAAGTAGGTAAAGAAAATAATCAAAATCGCATACAGTACGGTATTTAATACCGTTCCCCAAGTAAAGAGATTCGCCATCTCTTTGACCCACGGGACATTGATGAATTGTGCCAGGGTGATCGGCAACATCAAAATCGACGATGCGAAAATGATGGGAATAACACCGGCCTGATTGACTTTCAAAGGCAAGTGTGAAGAGTGTCCGCCATACATTTTACGACCGACAACTCGTTTGGAATACTGAACGGGAATGCGACGCGCACCCTGCGTTACCGCGACAACAATCACGATCATCACAATCGCGATTAAAGCGAACAAACCGGCTTGGAAAAAATTGATGGTACCGGTCCGTAAGTATTCCATAATGACCTGGATGCCGGCCGGCATCCGTGCCACGATACCGGCAAAGATGATTAACGAAATGCCGTTGCCGACACCTTTTTCCGTAATCTGTTCACCAACCCACATCAGGAAACAGGTTCCCGCGGTCAGTGTCAGTGTAATCATCAATACCGCTAAATAGCTATTATCGACCAATGCTTGATTGGCGCGTAAACCGTAGGCCATACCGAAGGCTTGGATCAAAGCCAAGACTACAGTACCGTAACGGGTTACTTTCTGAATTTTTTTAAAGCCGTCCTGGCCGTCTTTTTTCCACTCTTCAAAAACAGGTACAACCGCCGTCAACAACTGCATGATAATCGATGCGTTGATGTACGGGGTAATACTCATCGCAAAAATGGAAAACTTACTCAAGGCACCGCCGGCAAATAAATCCAAAAAACCGAACAGGCTGCCGCTCGAAAAAAGATGTTCGATCACCGAGGCGTCAACGCCCGGTACCGGAATATGAATCCCGGCGCGGAACACCATAAACATAACGAACGTATAAATCAGTCGGTTCCGTAATTCGGAAATCTGAAATATGTTCGAAAGTTTTTCGAGCATTAGAGCACCTCGACTTTACCGCCGGCTGCTTCGATTTTTTCCTGCGCCGTCTTTGTAAAACCGTGCGCTTTGACAGTAACCGCTTTGTCCAGTTCGCCGTTACCGAGGATACGTACTCCATCGCGTACATTCTTCAGGATGCCTTTTTCAATCAAGCTGACCGGATCGACAACGTCGCCCGCTTCAAACCGATTGAGTTGGCTGATATTCACTTCTGCATAGTTTTTAGCGTGAATATTCGTAAAACCGCGCTTCGGCAACCGACGATATAACGGCATCTGGCCGCCTTCAAAGCCCGGACGAACACCGCCGCCCGAACGCGAGTAAAGACCTTTCGTACCACGCGTGGAGGTTTTGCCCATGCCGCTTCCGAGACCGCGACCAACACGGCGACGTGCTTTGCGAGAACCCTCGTTGGGGCTCAGTTCATGAAGTTTCATGTTTGCACCTCCTTATTCTGCGTCTGTAACTTCCACCAAGTGACGTACTCGGTGAATCATGCCTTCAATTTGCGGGGTCAATTCCTGGGTGACGACGGAATTCGTCTTCTTCAATCCCAGTGCTTTGACCGTCTGTCGCTGCGTCTGGTTCGAACCGATCAGACTTTTCTTCAATTGAATCTGAACTTTCTTAGCCATCATCCGCCTCCTTAGTTATACAATTCTTCGACGGATTTGCCGCGCAACGCCGCAATATCTTCCGCGCGTTTGAGATCGAGCAAACCGTTGATAGTCGCTTTGACCATGTTCATCGGGTTTGCCGAACCAATCGATTTCGTTAAAATATTTCGTACCCCGGCGAGTTCCAAGACCACACGCACAGGACCGCCGGCGATAACGCCGGTACCTTCTGCGGCCGGTTTCAAGAAAACGCGGCCCGCACCGCAAATGCCTGTGACGGCATACGGGATCGTACCGTTTTTCAAGTGAACTGCAACCATGTTTTTCTTCGCATCTGCTACGCCTTTGCGGATCGCTTCGGGAACTTCTTTTGCTTTTCCCATGCCCGCGCCAACGTTACCTTTACCGTCGCCTACAACGACGAGAGCGCTGAAGGAAAAACGGGTACCGCCTTTAACAACTTTCGCTACGCGATTGATAAAGACGACCTTCTCTTGCAGATCCGATTCTTTCTTTTCAAATCTTGCCATCTACCGTTTCCTCCTTTGCTTAGAATGTCAAGCCGCCCTCGCGGGCACCTTCTGCTAACGCCGCAATACGACCGTGATAAATCTGGCCGCCGCGGTCAAAGACTACTTCTTTCACGCCTTTTTCCTGCGCGCGTTTGGCGATCAGTTCACCAACCGCTTTCGCCGCTTCGACGTTCCCGCCGTAGGCATGAGCTTCTTTCACTTCCGCATCCAGAGAACTTGCCGCTACCAAAGTAGTACCTTTGGTATCGTCAATAATCTGCGCGTAAATGTTAGCAAGGCTGCGATAGACATTCAAGCGAGGACGTTCGGCCGTGCCGGCAATATGCCGACGCAAACGAGCATGACGGCGTTGACGTGCTTTATTTCGTAAATTGTTACGCAACTTGTCCACTCCCTTCCGAACTATTTCGCACCGGTCTTGCCGGCTTTACGACGTACGTGTTCACCTTCGTAGCGAACACCTTTGCCTTTATACGGCTCCGGTTTACGCCAGTCGCGAATTTCTGCAGCGACTTGGCCGACGACTTCTTTATCCGCACCTTTGACGATGATTTTCGTCGGTTCCGGGGTTTCAAATTCGATCCCCGCCGGCGGTTCCATGATGACAGGGTGCGAAAAACCGAGTGTCAAGTTCAAGTTTTTACCTTTCATCGCGGCACGATAGCCGACGCCGACGATTTCAAGCGTCTTCGAGTAGCCTTCCGTAACACCGATCACCATGTTGTTGATCAGCGAACGGGTCAGACCGTGCAACGATTTATGTTCTTTGTCATCCGACGGACGCGTAACTTTCACTTCGTCTGCGGTGACTTCCACCTGCATTGACTGCGGCAGTTTGTGGGACAATGTACCCTTCGGTCCTTTGACAGTGAGGGTATGTCCGTCCAAGGTGATGTCCACTCCGTTCGGAATGGCAATCGGTTGATTCCCAATACGTGACATGCGTTACCTCCTCACTTACCAGACGTAAGCGATAACTTCGCCGCCAAGACCAGCCTGACGGGCTTTACGATCGCTCATTACGCCTTTGGACGTCGAAATTACTGCAATTCCCAAACCACCGAGAACGCGGGGTAATTCGTCCTTCTTTGCATACACTTTCAAGCCGGGTTTCGAAATACGTTTGAGACCCGTGATTACTTTTTCTTTATTCGCGCCATATTTCAATGTGACGCGCAATACCGGATGGCCTTCTTCTTCCACAGTTTCATATCCGTGGATGTAGCCTTCTTGGGCCAGAATGTCCAGTATAGCAGCTTTCTTTTTCGAAGCGGGCATATCCACTTTCGCGTGCAGCGCCGAGTTGGCGTTGCGAATGCGCGTTAACATATCCGCAATCGGATCGGTCATTCCCATATTAGTTTACCTCCTCCCACGGACAATCGTTACCAGCTGGCTTTTTTCACGCCAGGGATTTCACCTTCATATGCCAAATCGCGGAAAACGATTCGACTCACGCCGAACTTACGCATGTAACCATGCGGACGTCCGGTCAGAAGGCACCGATTGTGCAAGCGTGTCGGGGAAGCATCCTTGGGGAGTTTGCTCAACGCTGCATAGTCGCCTTTAGCTTTCAGCTCGGCGCGTTTTGCCGCGTATTTTTCCACCATTTTACGGCGTTTCTTTTCACGTTCAATCATGGACTTTTTCGCCATTATACTTCCTCCTTTGTCTTATTTTTTAAACGGCATACCGAAGGCACGCAAAAGTTCACGCGCTTCTTCGTCAGTCTTCGCGCTGGTCACCATAATGATGTCCATGCCGCGTACTTGGTCAATTTTATCGTAGTCGATTTCCGGGAAAATCAATTGTTCCTTAATGCCCAAACTGTAGTTGCCGCGACCGTCAAAGCTGGTCGCGCGCACGCCACGAAAGTCGCGGACGCGAGGAATCGCAATATTGATCAATTTATCCAGGAATTCGTACATTTTTTCGCCGCGCAGCGTAACTTTGCAGCCGATCGGCATGTTTTCACGAATTTTGAAGTTCGCAATGGATTTTTTCGCACGCGTAATGATCGGTTTCTGACCGGCGATCGCCGTCAGGTCGTTCACCGCGGCATCCAATGCTTTGGAGTTCGCAACGGCTTCACCGACACCGATGTTGATGACGATTTTTTCCAATTTCGGAATTTCCATTACGTTTTTATAGTTGAATTTTTCACGCAGATCATTTTTGATCTGGGAATTGTAGAAATCTTTTAAACGAGACACCGAATTCGTCCTCCTTTCGTATTATTTTACGTTGTCGATAATCGAGTCGCTTTTAACGGTCGCACGAACGTAGCTGCCGTCTTTTTGCTGTACTTTTTTAATGCGGCTCGGTTCTTTGGTCTTCGGATCGATGACCATGACGTTGGAGACATGAATCGGTGCTTCTTTCGTGATAATGCCTCCTTGCGGATTGGCCTGGTTCGGCTTGGTGTGCCGTTTGACTTGGTTCAGACCTTCCACAATGACGCGATCTTTGGCCGGCTGTGCGGCAATGATTTTACCCGTTTTGCCTTTGTCTTTGCCGGCAATGATCATGACGGTATCACCGGTTTTGACTTGCAGTTTACGTTTGCTCATATCCGCACCTCCTTACAGTACTTCCGGTGCGAGCGAAATAATCTTCATGAAGTTCTTATCACGAAGCTCACGAGCTACCGGTCCAAAAATACGAGTCCCACGCGGGCTCTTATCATCTTTAATAATAACGGCTGCATTTTCGTCAAAGCGAATGTAGGAGCCATCGTTGCGACGTAAACCTTTCTTCGTACGAACGACTACGGCCTTAACCACTTCACCTTTCTTGACAACGCCACCGGGTGATGCATCTTTTACCGAAGCAACGATTACATCACCGATATTCGCGTAGCGCCGGAATGATCCTCCCAGTACCTTGATGCACAAGATGTCTTTGGCGCCCGTGTTATCAGCCACGTTTAAGCGAGTTTCTTGCTGTATCATCGTGTTCCTCCTCTTTCTACCGAATTATTCGGCACGGGCAATAATCTTCGTTACACGCCAGCATTTATCTTTCGAAATCGGGCGCGTTTCGACGATGCGCACGGTATCACCGACTTTGCATTCGTTGTTTTCGTCGTGCGCTTTATACCGCTTCGTCGATGTGAGCGGCTTATTGTATTTTTTGTGCGGCACTTTACGATCTACAGCAACAACAACGGTTTTGTCCATTTTGTCACTGACGACTTTGCCGACACGTGATTTGCGTACGTTTCTTTCTTCCACCACGGTTCCTCCTTTACGATTTACGCTTACGCTTTCAATTCTGCTTCCCGTTGCACGGTTTTAATCCGGGCAATGGTTTTCTTCACTTCACGCAAACGCATCGGATTTTCCAACTGGCCGGTCGCATGCTGAAAACGGAGGTTGAATAATTCTTCCTTCAGACCGGCGATTTTTTCGTTCATTTCCTCGGCGGACAAATTCCGAATTTCTTGTACCTTCATTAGTTGTCACCTGCCACTTCTTCTTCGCCCTTGACGACAAACTTCGTTTTGATCGGAAGTTTATGCGAGGCCAATCGCATCGCTTCTTTAGCGATTTCCGGGGTGACGCCTGCCATTTCAAACATCACACGGCCCGGGCGGACAACAGAAACCCAATATTCCGGAGCGCCTTTACCTTTACCCATACGAGTTTCGGCAGGTTTCTTGGAAACCGGCTTATCCGGGAAAATTTTGATCCACACTTGGCCGCCACGTTTGATGTAGCGCGTCATGGCAATACGAGCTGCTTCGATTTGTCGGTTGGTAATCCAAGCCGGTTCCAAGGCAACTAAACCAAATTCGCCGTGGGATACTTTATTACCGCGGTGCGCTCTGCCTTTCATACGACCGCGAAATTGTTTACGATATTTTACACGCTTCGGGATTAGCATTAGGCTTCGCTCCTTTCTGCGTTGTTCGGTTGCCGATCGTTGTCACGACGTTCGCCGCGTTCGTTGCGGCCGCCGCGATGGCCTCGACGGTTGTTACGGCGATCGCCTGTGCGACGTTCTTTACCGCCACGGTTTTCGCGTACATTTTCGTCTTTATTGACCATTTCGCCCGGCATAATTTCGCCTTTATAAATCCATACTTTGACACCGATCGCACCATAGGTGGTCTGTGCCGTTGCCACACCGTAGTCGATGTTGGCGCGCAATGTGTGCAGCGGAATCGATCCTTCATGGTAGCCTTCCGAACGGGCAATTTCTGCACCGCCCAAACGGCCGCCCAAAAGAACCTTAATTCCTTTAGCGCCGAACCGCATCGTACGGCCGACTGCCTGTTTCATAGCACGGCGGAACGCAATACGGCGTTCCAGCTGAGATGCGATATTTTCCGCAACCAAGGTTGCGTCCAGTTCCGCACTCTTAACTTCTTTAATATTGACATCCACTTCCTGCGTCGTGAAACGAGACATGGCTTTTTTGATGTCTTCGATACCGGCGCCGCCGCGGCCAATAACCATGCCCGGTTTTGCCGCATAGATCGTTAATTTAATGCGCTTTAACGTGCGTTCGATTTCAATACGCGAGATGCCCGCGATGAAGAGATGTTTCTTCAGGAAGCGACGAATCTTCGTATCTTCAATCAAAAGCTTTGCATAATCTTTTTCTGCATACCATTTGGTATCCCAATCTTTGATGATGCCAACACGCATTCCATGGGGATTTACTTTCTGACCCACACCATTTCCCTCCTTTATTCTCTTTCGGATACTTTCACGGTCAATTGACTCGTGCGTTTGAAAATGCTGAATGCCTGTCCCCGGCTGCGCGGGTGAATCCGTTTCAGAGTCGGACCGGCATCGACAAAGGCTGTCGATACATACAGTTTATCTACATTTAAATCATGATTATTTTCTGCATTTGCCATCGCGCTGCGCAGGGTCTTTTCAACCACTTTCGAGGCGCGTTTCGGCGTGTGCGCAAGAATTGCCAATGCTTCACCGCAGTTTTTACCGCGAATCAGGTCAACGACAATGCGTACTTTACGAGGCGAAATGCGGATGTTGTTAGTAAATGCTCTTACTTCCATTTTCTCCTCCTTATTGCAATTCCGTCGCTTTGTCGCTCTTGTTGTGACCGCGGAACAAACGGGTCGGTGCAAATTCACCGAGCTTATGGCCGACCATATCTTCCGTAATATAGACCGGCACGTGTTTACGGCCGTCATGGACAGCGATCGTGTGACCGACAAAGTCCGGCAAGATGGTCGAAGCCCGGGACCAAGTTTTGACTACTTTTTTCTCATCCGAAGCGTTCATTGCAGCGATCTTCTTTTCCAAGTGATCCGCAACAAACGGTCCTTTTTTTATTGATCTGGACACTCTTGTTTCCCCTTCCTTCCATTACTTGCGTCGATTGACGATCATCCGACTGGATGCTTTTTTCTTATTACGCGTCTTCACGCCGTAAGCCGGTTTACCCCACGGAGTAACCGGACGTTTACGTCCGACCGGGGACTTACCTTCACCACCGCCATGCGGATGGTCGTTCGGGTTCATAACAACGCCGCGGTTCGCCGGGCGTTTGCCCAACCAACGATTACGACCGGCTTTACCGATAGTAATGTTTTCGTGTTCGGCATTGCCTACGACACCAACGGTCGCACGGCAGTCTACCAAGACACGGCGAACTTCGCCGCTCGGCAGACGCAGTAACGCGTATTTACCTTCTTTCGCCATCAGCTGCGCTGAGGCGCCGGCGCTGCGGACCATCTGGCCGCCCTTGCCGATTTTCAGTTCGATGTTGTGGACCTGGGTACCGATCGGGATATTCACCAGCGGCAATGCGTTGCCCACTTTGATATCGGATTCCGGACCGCTTTCCACCATGTCGCCGACTTTCAAGCCCTGCGGCGCCAAGATATAACGTTTTTC
This sequence comes from uncultured Negativicoccus sp., assembly GCF_902480485.1. Taxonomy (NCBI): domain Bacteria; kingdom Bacillati; phylum Bacillota; class Negativicutes; order Veillonellales; family Veillonellaceae; genus Negativicoccus; species uncultured Negativicoccus sp. The sequence goes on from NZ_CABSTC010000032.1 coordinate 12,587, forward strand.
ACCGTCCGCATAGTTCAACAGAGCAATGAAGCAGGTGCGGTTCGGATCGTATTCGATCGCCGCAACTTTTGCCGGTACATTATCTTTCGTACGTTTGAAGTCAATCAAACGGTACCGACGTTTATGGCCGCCGCCCTGATGGCGAACGGTCATCTTTCCCGTATTGTTTCGGCCGCCTTTTCTGGTCACCGGCGCCAGAAGCGATTTTTCCGGTTCCGCTTTGGTGACTCCTTCGAAGGCCGATACGGTCATAAACCGACGCCCGGGGGTGTACGGTTTGAACGATTTGTAAGCCATTATAGTGCCTCCTTAAATCAGACGCTTACACGCCTTCGAACAATTCGATCGTTTCGCCCTCTTTAAGCGTGACGATTGCTTTTTTCCAATCGCTGCGCTTACCTTCGAAACGGCCCATGCGTTTTTTCTTGCCTTCCATACGCATAGTGCTTACCGCGGCGACTTTCACATTGAAAATTTCTTCGACTGCATCACGAATCTGGTATTTGTTGGCATTGAGGGGCACTTTGAAGGTGTATTTACCTTCCGCCATTAATGCCGTAGATTTTTCCGTAACAATCGGTTTGATTAAAATATCGCGTGCATTCATTATGCCAGCACCTCCTCGAGCTGTTTGACAGCGCCCTCGGTGATGAAGAGTTTAGTGTAATGCACGATATCATAGATATTGAGTGCGGTGACAGGCATCGCCTTGACGCCTTGAATGTTGCGTGCGCAACGTTCCAAAATGGCGTCCCCTTCCGTAATGATGAGCGCTTTATCGTTGCCGATTTCAAAGTTATTGAGCAAGTTCAATACTTCCTTCGTTTTCGGCTGCGCTAATTCGATCTGATTGACGACAAACACGTCATCGTTGGCGACTTTGTAGCTCAACGCGGATTTGATCGCTAAACGCCTTTGTTTCCGCGGCATCGCTTTCACATAGCTGCGCGGCTGCGGTCCGAAAATAGTACCGCCGCCGACCCACAACGGGGAACGGATGCTACCTACACGTGCCCGGCCGGTTCCTTTCTGACGCCACGGTTTTTTACCGCCGCCACGAACCATGCCGCGCGTTTTTGTCGCATGCGTACCTAAACGTTCGTTCGCCTGCTGGCGTACAATCGCCGCATGGATTACCGCTTCGTTGTAATCCACAGCAAATACGCTGTCTTGCAATTCTATTTCGCCGGCTTTCGCGCCGGTCATTTCATAGAGTGTTACTTTCGGCATTTATATATCCTCCCTTCCGACTTATTTGTTCGGTTTCACTGTGCTGCGAACCATAACTAAACTTCCCTTGGCTCCGGGGATACCGCCTTTGATCAATAAGATGTTGCGGTCGGTGTCCACACGAACCACTTCCAGACGCTGCACAGTCGATTGATTACCGCCCATTTGTCCCGGGAGTTTTTTGCCTTTTAATACAATACCGCCGCCACCGGATGTCATGGCTCCCATGGAACCCGGTTCGCGGTGCGATTTGGAGCCGTGAGATTCCGGTCCACGCGAAAAGTTATGGCGTTTGATGCCACCAGCGAAGCCTTTGCCTTTGCTGGTACCAATCACGTCCACCAGATCTCCCGCTGCGAATATATCCGCTGCCAGAGTTTGGCCGACCGTGTAATCGCCTGCTTCTTGTAAGCGCAGTTCACGGAGATATTTGACCGGGGTAACGCCCGCTTTGTCAAACTGCCCCTGCATCGGTTTGGTCAAATGTTTTTCTTTGATGTCGCCGTAGCCCAGCTGAATCGCCTGGTAGCCGTCGGTTTCATCGGTCTTTACGCGTACAACAACGCTCGGTGTCGCTTCGACAACGGTCACCGGAACGAGCTGTCCTGCTTCAGTGAAGACTTGCGTCATTCCTAACTTTTTTCCCAAAATAGCTTTCGACATGTTCGCACCTCCTTTTATAATTTGATTTCAATATTGACGCCGGCCGGCAATTCCAACCGCATCAACGCGTCCGCCGTTTTGCTCGACGGTTCCAAAATATCGATCAGGCGCTTATGAGTGCGCATCTCGAATTGTTCGCGGCTGTCTTTATTAACGTGCGGCGAACGCAAAATAGTATAGATC
>NZ_CABSTC010000033.1:0-14653 GCF_902480485.1 uncultured Negativicoccus sp.
TCATTAAAACATTCCCGGAGGAAGACCCATCCCGCCGGTAATGCGGTTAACTTCCTGCGAAGCCATGTCGTCAATTTTGCGCCCCGCTTCATTGACGGCCGCTGTTACCAAGTCTTCCAGCATTTCGGCATCCTGCGCTTCCAAGACCGCCGGATCAATTTTTAATTCTGTAATTTGCTTTTCACCGTTCATCACGAGGCGGATCGCACCGCCGCCCGCTGTTACTTCGGTTGTTTTTCGTTTCAGTTCCTCTTGCATTTTGGCCATGTCGTCTTGCATTTTTTTGACCTTTTTCATCATGCCGGCCATTTGCGCTTTATTACCAAACATTGATTGCCCCTCTTTCACGGTAGATAAATAGTCCAATACTGTTTTATTCTTCCCATACATATATATCACAGTCACCGGCAAACTGCAAGGCGTTCGCGAGCACCGGATCATTTTGATCCGCGGGGTCAATATCCTCCCGGCGGATCTTGCGGTACTCCCCCGGCGATGTCACCGAAGATGCGGAAACCGCTGTTTTTTCCGATGACGGTGCCGCCGCTTCGTCTCGTTGCAATGCTTCAGCACGAGCGCGCGCTTCATCCGCCTGAGTGCTTTGGGCGGCTACGGCTAAGAGCGTCAGCTCGACGCCGGTGAGTTCCTGCAAAATACCGGCCACTTCCTGTCGGTATTCCGGCCGATTCGCCGCATCGACCAGAAACGCATGCTCAATTGCGATGATGACATGAGTGCCGGCGATTAAAAGAAGTTTCGCATTGCGGTAGCAGGCCGCCTGCGCCATTTTTTTGCGGGCGAAAAGCGCCTCGACAACTTTTTGCCAAATCCCGTCATACTGCGCGGGGGGCACAAAAAAGTCAACGTTCTCCGCCGCTTTTTCCTGCTTCTTCGCCGAAGATCTCGTTCCCTTTGTTTGCCGTAGCGTTACGGAAGGAGTCCGCTGCGGCGCGACAGGCTCAGGCGGCTGCTGTTGCGTCGACGTTTTGGGCGACACGGCCGTTTTTTTTCGCGGTGACGGCGACGGCGCACGTGCCGGTTCTGTGGGCGCAACATGCTCCTCTTCGTCAACGGGAGAAAACGGCGCCACGTTCATTTCCCATTCCGCGGCGCTGACGGCCGCGTCTTCATCGTCCGGCGGCGGCGGACTCGGTTCGGTGCGCCGCGCTTTCGCCGTGGCGCCGCGTTGCACGGCTTCTTCCAGCGCGCTTACACGTTGCAGCAAGGCCGGCGAAACAGCCGCCTCTTTATTTTCCAACGCCGTGATGCGCTCTTCCCACTCGGCGGCATTCACTTCCCCGCCGCTGCGGCAAAGCGCCAACAAAGTAAGTTCCGTCGCCATGCGCACGGAGCCGGCAAATCGCGCTTCCCGCAAACCGTCCGCCGTGCGCGTGGCGAGCGTGGCCAAGCGGCCGGCAGGTAGCGTTTGTGCTATGTTCTGTAAGCGCGGAAACGCCTCGCCGTAGATGGCAAGTTCCGGAAAGTCGGGGTCGATTTGACACAAAAGAGCGTCGCGCAGCCATTGCAACAGCTGCTGCAATACGACCGCCGGTTCTTTGCCGGAGCCCAAAATATCCTGAAAAATTTGCAACGTGCGCGCGCTGTCACGCGCCAAAACGGCTTCCGCCAAACCCGTGATTTCTTCCTGGTCCGGCAGTCCTAAAACTGTAGTGACCACGGCTTCCGTGATGGCGCCTCCGGTGCCGGCGCATTGATCCAACAGACTTAGAGCGTCGCGCAAACCGCCTTCCGCACGTACGGCGATCAACCGCGCCGCGCCTTCACTCAATTCGATACCCGAACCCTGCGCGACTTTCAACAGTTGCGCGGTGATCGCGGCCACGGAAATACGCCGAAATTCATAGCGCTGACAACGCGAAATAATGGTGGCCGGCAAACGTTCCGGTTCGGTCGTCGCCAAAATAAACACGACGTGTTCCGGCGGCTCTTCCAGCGTTTTCAACAGCGCGTTCGCCGCTTCCTTGGTAAGCATGTGCGCTTCATCGATGATATACACTTTGGTCCGCGCAACGGTCGGCAACTGCGCGACGGTATCCCGCAACGCGCGCATCTCGTCAATGCCGCGATTGGACGCCGCGTCAATTTCACTCACATCAAAGGCGGTGCCTTGCGTAATTTCCCGACAACGTTCGCACGCATTGCACGGTTCCTCCGTGGGTCCGTGGATGCAGTTGAGCGCTTTGGCTAAAATTTTCGCCATACTCGTCTTGCCCGTGCCGCGCGGACCAGAAAACAAATACGCATGCGCCACTTTACCGCGGGCTACCGCTTGCGCAAGCGTATGCGCGATCGGATCCTGGCCGACGACGTCGGCGAACGTCTGCGGCCGCCATTTACGATACAATGCCAAGTACGCCATGCCTTGCCCCTTTTCTTTATGAAATAAAAAACGCAGCGGAACGCTGCGATATCCGGTTACCGGCAGAAACCGTTTATGACAACCTCCCGAGTTACCTCGTGGCACATGAAAGGATTCGCTTACTGCTGCTTCCTCTCGGACCTGACAGGGTTCACGAACTTCCATTGCACAAGCCCCGAAAGGTTGCCATAAACGACCTCTGCACAGTCGCCGGTTACTCCATTATACAAAAAACGGTACGAAAGCGCAATACTTCCGTACCGTCATTTCTTACGGATGATGCCGCAACGCCGCGGTCACCGCCGCGTCCAGCATGAGCGCGGTCGTTACCGAACCGATACCGCCCGGAACCGGTGTCGCCGCCTGCGCTTTAGCCAGCGCTTCCGGCGCCACATCGCCGACGGTTTTGCCGTCGACGCGATGAATGCCGACATCGACGACGACCGCATCTTCACCCACCATATCCGGCGTCACCATCATCGCTTTGCCGACCGCCGCGACCAAAATATCCGCCGCGCGCGTGAAGTGCGACAAGTCCTGCGTTTTGGAGTGGCAAATGGTAACCGTCACATTGGCCGCCAGCAATAATTGCGCAACGGGTTTACCGATGACATCGCTGCGACCGATCACAACCGCGTGTTTACCGGCGAGCGGAATTTCATAATGCCGCAATGTAGCGAGCACCGCCCGCGCGGTCGCCGGCACAAATGCGGTGCGGCCCGTCACAAGCCGGCCTACCTGCGTCGGCGTCAAACCGTCGATATCTTTGCCCGGCACAATCGCTTCGACCAGGGAACTGCGATCCAGTCCCGGCGGCAACGGCATTAAAAGTAGAATACCGTCAATCTGCGGATTCTGATTCAGCGCGTGAATCGTCGCCAAAGCGTCCTCTTGCGTCAGATTTTCCTCGGGCTCTACCCGTTCGACATATAATCCCGCTTGTGCGGCGGACTTCGCTAAAAAGTCGCCGTACATCTGCGCCGCCCGATCCGCGCTGAAACGCACAATGGCCAGCCCCGGAGTAACGCCCTTCGCCGCCAGCGTGCGAATTTTTTTCGCCGTGGTTTCCTGCTGCGCGGCCGCTACCGGCGCCCCCTTAAGTTCTCGCATGAATCCTCCTCAAAAAAGACCGACAATGTTTCCGTCCGCCGTCACGTCGATTTGTTCCGCGGCCGGCTTTTTCGGTAATCCCGGCATCGTCATGATGTTGCCGGTAAGAGCGACGATGAAGCCTGCACCGGCACTGATTTTAAGTTCGCGTACGTGCAGCGTAAAGCCTTCGGGGCTGCCCAGTTTGTTCGGATCATCGGAGAACGAATACTGCGTCTTGGCGATGCAGACCGGCAATGCCGCATACCCGCCCGCTTCAATATCGGCCAGCGTTTTTTGCGCCGCCGCTTCTAAAACAATATCGTCCGCGCCGTAAATTTCCCTCGCAATGGTACGGATTTTGTCGGGAATGCTTAATTCGCTCGCATACAGCGGCTGAAAATCAGCGGTGCCCTTGGCAATTTCCTCCAGCACGGCTTGCGCCAGTTCCTTACCGCCTTCTCCGCCTTTGGCAAAAACGTCGGACAACGCAACGGGTACGCCGCGTTCTTCGCAGTATGTCCGAATCGCCGCCATTTCTTCCGCCGTGTCGCTGGCAAACGCATTGATGGCAACGACTGCGGGAACATTATATTTGGCAATATTTTCTAAATGTTTGCCGAGGTTTTCCAGGCCCCGCTTAAGCGCGTCGACATCCGGTTCGGTGAGTTCGTTTTTCGCGCGGCCGCCGTGCATTTTGAGCGCGCGCACCGTCGCGACCAATACCGCCACTTCCGGTTTTAACTTGCCGTAGCGGCATTTAATATCAAAGAATTTTTCCGCACCCAGATCCGCGCCGAAACCGGCTTCCGTAACGACATAGTCCGCCAGGTGCAACGCGGTTTTGGTGGCCACCAGCGAATTGCAACCGTGCGCGATATTCGCAAACGGACCGCCGTGCACCAACGCCGGCACATGCTCAATCGTCTGCACCAGGTTGGGCGAGATCGCGTCTTTCATAAGCGCCGTCATCGCGCCCTGCGCATGCAGGTCGCCGGCCGTTACCGCCTTACCGTCATAATCGTAGGCGACGATAATGCGGCTGAACCGTTCTTTCATATCTTTGAGATCATGCGCAAGACACAAAATCGCCATGACTTCGGACGCGACCGTAATATCAAAGCCGTCTTCGCGCGGCACGCCGTTCACTTTGCCGCCCAGACCGACCACGATATGGCGCAATGCCCGATCATTCATATCGACCACGCGTTTCCACACGATCCGACGCGGATCAATGCGCAACGTATTGCCCTGTTGCAGATGGTTATCGAGCATGGCCGCCAATAAATTGTGCGCCGCGGTAATGGCGTGCATGTCGCCGGTAAAATGCAAGTTGATATCTTCCATCGGCACCACTTGCGAATAACCGCCGCCGGCGGCACCGCCCTTGATTCCCATGCACGGCCCGAGCGACGGCTCACGCAACGCCACCATCACTTTTTTGCCGAGTTTGGCAAGTCCCTGCGCCAAACCGACCGTGGTGGTCGACTTTCCTTCACCGGCAGGCGTCGGAGAAATCGCCGTAACCAAAATCAAATGTCCGTTTTTTTCGCCGTCCAGCTTACGAATTAAATCATAGCCGATTTTGGCCTTATAGCGTCCGTACGGTGCTAAATATTGTTCTTCAATACCTGCCGCCGCAGCAATTTCCGTAATCGGTTGCAGCTTCGCTGCCTGGGCGATTTCAATATCGCTTCGCATGGGATTGCCTCCTTTATTCCGCCAATTGCACCCGGATCTGTCGGGTATCTTCCAAAGTGAGTCCGGCGAGCGGAGTTTGCGTGATAACTACGCCCTCGCCCTCCGGCACTACGCCAACCTGAGCCTGATTGGCCCATTCCAACACATCGCGCAAACGTCGTCCCGTGAAGTCCGGCACAATAATTTTGCCCTCCTCCGTTCGCGTTAACGTCAGCGGCTCGAGAGCCGCTTTTTCCGCCGTGCCGGTATCCGCCACATCCGTCACATTGGGATGTATGCCGCGATAGCGCATAATTTCTCCCATAACCTCGGCAAATACAGGCGCGGCGATCTGTCCTCCATAGTATACGCCTTCCGGATCATCGAGAACAACGAGGCAGACCGCTTCCGGCTGTTCAATCGGACCGAAACCGATAAAGGACGCGATGTAACGTCCCTCCAAGTAGCCGCCGCGTTCCGTATCCAACTTCTGCGCCGTACCGGTTTTGCCGGCGAGACGATAACCGTTGACCTGCGCTTTGACCCCGCCGCCGCCGGAAACCACCTGCTCGAGCATGGGGACCAACGTGTGATCCACTTCGGGAGTAATCGGTTGTCCGACTTCTTCCGCCTGGCTCGCCTGATACGTTGTGCCGTCCGGATTGACAATGGACGCAATGACATGCGGCTTCATCATTTTACCGCCGTTGGCCAGCGCTCCGTACGCCTGCAACATTTGTAACGGCGTGACGGCGATACTTTGCCCGATCGACATGGTCGCTATATCGCTGTCGCGCATGTCGTCCGGGTTGAACAAAATGCCCTCGCCTTCGCCCGGCAGTTCGATGCCCGTCGGTTGACCGAAACCGAACCGTTTCGCATAATCTGTCAATACAGCCCCGCCGGTGCGCAGACCGACCATCGCAAAGCCCGTATTAATCGAATATTTGATAATATCGACAAGGCGTACGTCACCGTAGCCTTCGCTGTTCCAGTTTTGAATGGTGTGTCCCGACGCATACACCGAGCCGGTATCATGCAATACCGTTTCCGGTGTAATCGAACCCGATGCCAGCGCCGCCGCCGCGATGATCGGTTTAAACGTGGACCCCGGTTCATACAGATCCGTTACCGCGCGATTACGAAAATCTTCTTCCGTACCTTCCGCGAACCGATTGGGGTTATACGTCGGACGATTGGCCATCGCCAAAATTTCACCGGTACGCGGATCCATCACAATAATCGAACCTCCGGCCGCACGTGTCGTACCCATGGCGCGATCAAGAGCGCGCTCCGCAAAAAATTGAATTTGCGCGTCAATCGTCAAGTAGACACTGCGCTCCTCATCGGGGAAAAGTTGGGAAAGCGTCGATTTCAAAATCGGCGTTCCGTAACGCGACGTGATAATGGTCTGCTGCTTGCTGTCGCCTTTAATTTCCTGATCAAGCACCATCTCGATACCGTCGAGACCTTTGTCATCGATACCGACAAAGCCCAGTACCTGTGCCAGCAAATTGCCGTTCGGGTAGTAGCGTTTACTTTCTTCCACAAAATGCAAGCCGGTAATCTTTTGCTGCCCGATCAGCGCTTTCACCTGATCGGAAACTTCTTTGTCCAACATGCGTTCCAACCACACAAAACGGTTGGTTTGGGCGAGTTTTTCCGCGAGCTTATCTTCCGGCACAGACAATAGCGGCGCCAACGTCTGCGCCAAAGCCTGCGGGTCCCGGTTCAATTCTTGCGGATCCGCGTACAGCGAAAGCGTGACGGCGCTCACCGCAAGCACTTTGCCGTTGCGGTCATAAATCGTGCCGCGCGGCGACTGTAGCGGCCGCACTTCTTCGGCTTGTCCCAAATCAAGTTCCGCATAGTACGCGCCGCGTACCACCTGTAAATAAAAGAGCCTGCCGCAGATCAGGATGCCGAACACAGCCAATGCCATAAAGAGAAACGCGACGCGCGTCCTCCCCCGCTTTTTCTGCGGTACGGTTTTACTCCTTACTCGTTCCTTCGTCATGCGCATTCCTTTCCTGCCTCAGTTGGTATCGTTCAGCAGCCAGTGTTAACGCTTCCGGCTCGTTGGCCAAAGTTCCGTCCTGCACCCGTTGGCGCAAAACTTTTAACACTGTCGCCGTGTCTTTCCCGTAACGTTGCGGTAATGATGGATCGTACCGCAGATCCCGCGTATGCACCGGCATCGTGGCAAGCTCGGCACGTACCGCGCCGCCGAATGCGCGATGACCGTCGGTAGCGCTGAGCGGCCGTCCGCAGCCGATCACATCCGCCACGCACAAATCATTTAATTCGTCCAGCGCCTCGGTCAGTTCGACCGTGGTGCGAAAATTCCCCGAACGCGCCAATTGGCGCAACCAACGTCGCACATTCGCGCCCGCCGTATTGGCGTATTGATGATATTTCATATGATTGGCGACTAAAAATTCGACGCGGCTCACCATCGTCGCCGGATATTGCAGACGGGTCAACGCCGCTTTGGCCATTTCGGCGCTGCGCACATCGTGACCGTAATCGGTAATATCGCCTTTATGAAAGCCGCGGATACCGGGCAGGCCTTTCGCCGCGTCATGGAAAAGCGCCGCATAGCGCGCCACCAATGTAGCCGGACTGTGTTCCACAACGACCAACGTATGCAACCACGCGTCGTAAGCGTGGAAGCGTCCTTGCGGCGTTTCGGGTAAATGGCTCAATTCCGGTAAAATCGCAACCGTTTGATCGATTCCCTGTTCGCGTACCCGGCACGTTTGCTCCGCCAATCCCGAACGAACGAAAAGATCCAAACCGCGGCCGGCATACGGCGCGACCAGCAGCCGATCGAGTTCGGCGCGCACGCGTTCCAGCGAAAGTCCCTCTACCCGAGCAAACGCCGGCGGCATCGCCGCGCACAATTCACGCGTCGGGCGAAAACCGAGCTGCGCAATAAAACGGCAGGCGCGAAACAAGCGCAAAGCGTCTTCCCGAAAGCGTTCATCGGGAGCGCCGACAGTCTGTAAACGTTTTTTCCTCAAATCTTTGCGGCCGTCGTAAGGATCGATCAATATGCCGTCGGAACGAAACGCCATGGCGTTGACGGTAAAATCACGCCGCGCCAGGTCGTCCGCCAAATGCTTGGCGTAATACACTTTTTCCGGGCGGTGACTGTCCGCTCCATATTCTTCCCCGCGGAAAGTGGCGACCTCATAGGTTGCGCCCGCCCATTCCACCAGGGACACGCCGAACGCGCGTCCGACAGTACCGACCACTTTAAACGGCGACGCGGCAAACACCCGCTCCACTTCGTCCGGCGTGGCGGCCGTCGTGATATCCCAGTCGTGCGGCGTGCGTCCCAGCAATGTATCGCGCACGCACCCGCCCACGGCGTAAGCCTCAAAACCCGCCTGCTCCAATGTCTGCAGTAATGTCCGAACCGCTTCGGGTAATGGATAACGGCAGGTAAAAAACGGTATCATTGCTCGCGAATCTTGCGCGCCCACACTTTGCCCGTGGGCGTTGTCGCAAGCCCTGCTTCGCTGCGTTCGCGTAATGATTTGGGCATCATGTGACCGATTTCCGCCATCGCACTGATCACTTCGTCTGCGGGGATCGCGCTTTTTACGCCGGCCAGCGCCAATTCGATCGCTACCAACGCATGCACCGCATGAAACGCATTGCGTTTCACACACGGTACTTCAACCAAACCGCCGACCGGATCGCAAACCAGTCCCAAGACATTTTTAAGTCCCAACGCGACCGCGTGATCCATCTGCTCGGTCGTGCCGTTGCACAATTCGATACCGGCCGCGCCGGCCATGGCGATCGCCGTTCCGCATTCCGCCTGACAACCGCCGACGGCACCGGCAATCATCGCATTTTTCGCAATGACATCACCGACGCCCGCGGCCGTAAACAAGGCGCGCAAAATATCATCATCACTGCTGCCCAAACGTTCCGCCAGCGTCAGCAAGACCGCCGGCAAAATGCCGCACGAGCCCGCGGTCGGACACGCCACAATGCGGCGCATTTTCGCGTTGGCTTCCGCGATGCCCATACCGAGCGTGGCCGCGCGCCAGGCGTAACCGTTTAAAAAATGCGGGGCCGCATCGCGCATGCGCAAAGCATCCCCGCCTGTCAAACCGCTCGGTGAACTGCCACCGTCACTGATACCTGTCTGCGCCGACTCACGAAACGCAGCCAGCATATCCTGCATTTTGCGCCGCACTGCCACCAAGGGCTGTTCATTGGCCGCCGCTTCCTGCGCCGCAACAAAATCACCGACACGTTGATCGGCTGCTGTCGCCTGATCCCATAATTCCCGTAGCGAACTCATGTCGAATCCTTTCCTTACACCGGCGGAAACGTCCGCACGACTTCAATCGCCGGATGCGCCGCGATCTCCGCCAGCGTCGCGTTGGCGACCGGCGTATCCGTTTCAATAAACATCATTGCCAAGCGCTTGCGTTCCTGTCGAAACAGGCGCATCGCCGAAATATTAATATCTTGCGCCGCTAAAATTTGGGACACAAAGGCCACGATCCCCGGTCGATCATTATGCCGCGTCAAAAGCGTATGATTGGACCCGTCCAAATCGACCGAATAGCCGTCAAACTCACGCATGCGAATCCGTCCGCCGCCGGTAGATACGCCCATCAGCTCGCGTACTTTGCCGCTGCTGCCGGTCAAATGAAAACGCACCGTATTCGGATGTTCCGTTTCCGCAGCGGACGCGGTAATCGTCACTTGCAGTCCCAGTTCGGGGGCCATCGTTAACGCATCGCGCAAACGCGGATCATCCGGCGCCCAGCCCAAGAGTCCGGCCACACAGGCGCGGTCGGTCCCGTGCCCCCGATACGTTTGCGCAAACGAACCGTAAAAAGTAATATCCGCCTTGACCGGCGATTCACCCAGCAAGTATCGCGCCAAGCGTCCCAAACGCGCCGCTCCCGCCGTATGCGAGCTCGACGGCCCGATCATCACCGGACCAATGATATCAAAAACTCCCACCCTGCTGCCTCCATTTTCTTATAGCCAGCGTGATAAGTCAAAATCTTCCTGGATTTCTTCTTTCAAATAAAGCTTACCGATATACATGCCCAAGAGCGTCGGCGCGGAACGGCGCAGCATACTGCTGTCCCACGCGTCGGCGAGCCGCGCCAAAACCGGTGCCACCGTCCGCAACACTTTGGTCGACGCGCGCCGTTCATACACGACAGGCCGCGATTGCATCAGTTCCGTCAATTGGTTGCGCGTGGTTTCGTCGGTAATATTGGCCGTCCGGAAAAAGTCGGGCAATTCGCCGGCATCGGTGACCGCCAATTTATAGTAGTCACCGTACGCCGAGCGCACGAGGTATTGCGCCGGTAAACGTTCGCCGGCAAGCGCGGCCGCCAATTCCTCTTTGGTGAATCCCATGTAGCTGAAAAAGTACGGGTACGACTCGCGCAGCACCTGGCCGAGCGGCAAATCCTTGCGCGCCATGCTGGTGCAACGCAAATATTCGAGCTGCTGATAGTAACTGTACTCCGTCGGCAAATCGTGCAGTAACGGCTGCACATATTTTTTCGCGTAACGGCGAAACGCCGCCGCGCTGATGTTATCCGCGTGACGCGAGTAATGGAATAAAAGCAGCAGCGCCAAGATGCGGTAATGTCCCTGGTCCAGATGCGTCATCGCCGCCAAGGCATCATACGCCAATAAGGTCTGCGTTTCGGTGCGTTCCCCTAAAGCGACTTCGGCAAAGGCATCCGTGACCATTTCCAAAACGGTATCATCCGGCGTCATAACATAGACGCGCTGCGCATTTTGCAATGCTTCCTGCACCATAATGTGAGCGATCATATCTTGGATCTCGCTGTCGTCCACATCGCCCAACTTGGCAAACGCCAACGCCGTCACCCGTTCCACATCGTCCGCCATGTCCGGACTGATGGTCGCGTACCGCACCAGAAAATGACGTACCTGCCGGCGCAGTAGCGACTGCGCGTCTTCCAATGTATCGGTAATTTCAGGCTCCGGCGCGAGTTGCCGCACCGGTTCTTTCTCACGAACCGCGCCCGCCGTCGCCGTCGCCGGTTCCGGTTCCGTCGAACTTTCTACGAGTTCCTTTAAATTTTCGCGATTGACAATCTGCGTTTGCGCCAATTCGTCCCGCTCCGGTTCACTGGCGGCGGTTGGGGAAAGACGCGGCAATTCACGTGTTTGCTGACCCGCTTTGGCGACCGCCGGTGCGGCGGCGGATTGAACCACTGTGGCATCGACCGTACTCGACGACCAAGCCGGTTCCGAATGTACATGCAAACGTTCCGGCACCACTCTTTCCTGCGCGTGGCGGCGACGGGACGCTTGCGGTACATACGGAGCGCGCCTGCGCGGCGCGGGTTTATAAAAGAATACACGACATACCAATAAAAAGGCCAAAGCGACCAAAAGAATTACCAAATATGAAACCATGTTGCCACTCCCTCGGGATATTCCCTATTTTCGTTATTTTATTATTTCATTATAGCATATATCCACCGCTCATCCGCCTTTGCCGGCGGGATTTTCTGCATGCTTTTCCGCACTTTTTGGTAAACCGTAATCCGCTCAACGCATGACCATCATTTTGGCCATTTTATAATGCGACAAAGGCACATGAACACAACGTGAGACACTCCCTGTCTCACGTTGCCGGAAAACGTTTCCGTTACTTGAACTCGGTACATGACCCGCATGATCCTTGCGGATATCTATAAATTACGATATAATAATCATAGGACAAGAAAAGGACACAAAAGGGTGGCCTGATTAGTATTAAGGAGGAGTTATATAATGAAAAACGCAAAATCTGTAAACCAGTATTTGGCTGACTTGGCTCTTTGGAACATTAAACTTCACAACCTGCATTTCAACGTCGAAGGAGTTCCGTTCAAAGCAATCCACGAATTCCTGGAAGAGATTTACGAGGAAGTATTTGAATACTATGATGCGGTTGCCGAACTCATGAAGCAACAGGGAGAATTCCCGGTTGTTACCGCCAAAGAATATCTGAAGATCGCCAGCCTCAAAGAAATCGAATCGAAACCGTATGCGGTGAAAGACGCTCTCGAAATCCTTTTGGGCGACTTGGAACTCATGCGCGATGAAGCATTGAAGATTCGTGAAGAAGCGGACAAAGAAGACAACTTCCTCTTGGCTAACATGATGGAAGATCATGTCGAATTCTACGCGCTGAAGATTTGGTTCACGCGCGCTTTCATGGCAAAATAATATACACCCGCATAGCGGACCCTTGCGGGTCCGCTATTTTTTTGGAAAGGAGCATGCGGCATGGCTAAACCGCTGATTGTTTATTTTTCAAAAACCGGTCATTCCAAACAACTCGCCCGTCTCGCCCAAACGTTAGTCGGCGGTGATCTTTGCGAGTTGAACTTGGTCGCCCGCTATCCGGAAAACTATATTCTGAGCGTCATGCGCTCCGGCGCGAGCCTCATTTCGGGCGAATTGCCGAAACTGCGTCAGATTCCGGATATCAGCGCCTACCGTGAAATTCTTCTTTGCTATCCGCTCTGGTGGTGGGAACTGCCTACACCGGTCATGCGCTTTCTGCACGATGTCGACACGACCGGCAAAACGATCTATCCGATTTGCTCGTGCGGCGGCGGCGGTCTCGGTAAGTCGGTGAAGCGCATTCGTAAATTAGCGCCGTATGCGGCCGTGCAAAAAGGAATTTTCATTCGCGAAGCGGATACGAACAACAAAACCGCAGCAGAGTCCCTCGCCGCGTACCTTGCGCCGCTGGGAAAATAAGATATAAAAAGAACCTCGTCCTGACGAGGTTCTTTTTTATTTTACAAGCTTGCATTTTAAAATAAATATCCCTAAAATAGAAATAAATTTATATTAAATGAGGCGATGTGATTTTGTCTATTTTCCGTACCAAAAATCTGCGCGGTTTACTCGCGGAAATTGCCGCGCAAGGCGAAGATCGTAAATTACGGCGATCGCTGACGGCGCTGGATATTACCCTGTTGGGCTTAGGTGTCATGATCGGGACGGGGATCTTCGTTTTGACGGGCATTGTGGCCGCCGAATACGCGGGCCCCGGTTTGATGCTTTCCTTTGTGCTTGCAGCCGTTGTCTGTACGTTCGTCTGTCTCGCCTACTCGGAGCTTGCGTCATTCATTCCGGTCGCTGGTTCATCGTATACGTACGCATATGTCTCACTCGGTGAAATTTTCGGCTGGCTCGTGGGCTGGTCGCTTATTTTGGAATACACCGTCGGCGCGAGCGCCGTGGCCGGCGGCTGGTCGGCGTATTTTACAAGTATTTTGGCAGACATCGGTATCCATTTGCCGAAAGTGCTCACGACCGTTCCCGCCGAAGGCGGCCTGATGAATTTGCCCGCCATGTTGATTGTCGGCGTCGTTTTATTTTTCCTGCTGCGCGGCATTCGTGAAAGCGCCGGCGCCAATCGCGTGCTGGTCTTTGTCAAATTAGGCACGATTTTCCTTTTCCTGCTCTTAGCAGGGCCGCATATTAACCCGCAAAACTGGACGCCGTTCTTACCGTACGGTTGGTCGGGCGTATCCGCAGGTACGGCTGTGCTGTTTTTCTCGTACCTGGGATTTGATTCGCTTTCCACCGCGGCGGAAGAAGCACGCAATCCGGGACGCGACATGCCGATCGGCATAATCGCCGCACTGACGCTGACCACGCTTTTGTACATCGCCGTCAGCGCCGTCATGACCGGTGTCGTTCCGTATCCGGAACTCGACACCGCCGCTCCCGCATCCTTTGTCTTACAAAAAATCGGTCTGCGTCTCGGCTCGGCCATCATCGGTACCGGTGCGATTTGCGGCCTGTCAACCGTATTGTTGGTTATGATCTACGCGCAAACCCGCGCCTTTTACGCGATGAGCCGCGACGGTTTGATTCCCGAATCATTGTGCCGTGTTCACCCCGTGTACCGTACACCGTACCGGATTACATTGATCGTCGGGTTGGCCGTGGCATTCATCACCGGCTTCACACCGATTCATATCGTTGCCGAAATGTGCAGCGCCGGTACCATTTTCGCCTTCCTCTGCTCATGCAGCGGGCTGTTGATTTTGCGCAAACGCTATCCCGATGTAAAACGGCGTTTCGTCTGTCCCGCCGTGTGGCTGATCGCGCCGCTCGGTTTTCTCTCCTGTCTCTACATATTTTCGCAGCTCTCCGCCCACACGCTGGAACTTTTCACCGCGTGGTTTATCCTGGGCGTGATTATTTACTTCGTTTACGGTCGCAAGCACAGTCATTTAAATGCGGTTGAAAATGAATCCGTGCAATAAAAAAAGAGCTTTGAAAGCTCTTTTTTATTGCCTGTATTTTTATAATTTACGTATAAAAAATCCGGGCAATGCCCGGTTCTTGTTAAGTGGTGCGGTTGGAGAGACTCGAACTCTCACGGATTGCTCCACTGCCGCCTGAAGACAGCGCGTCTGCCAGTTCCGCCACAACCGCGTGGGTAATATGTAGTTGGTGCGGCTGGTG
>NZ_CABSTC010000034.1:0-14271 GCF_902480485.1 uncultured Negativicoccus sp.
CGATGGTACCAATATTAACGTGCGGTTTGCTGCGTTCAAAATGTGCTTTTGCCATAGGGGTAATTTCCTCCTTTGAATAAAAAATAGCTATTCATATTTTAACCCAAAAAAGCAATAACGGCAAGAGTTTGCCAATTTTATACAATAAAAAATACCTCTTTATAGAGGCATAATGGTGGCGGCGCAGGGATTTGAACCCCGGACACTGCGGGTATGAACCGCATGCTCTAGCCAACTGAGCTACGCCGCCATGCTGGAGCTGATGACCGGGATTGAACCGGTGACCTTATCCTTACCAAGGATACGCTCTACCGACTGAGCTACATCAGCTTATCCTTTGGCAATTTATCTGAAAGGAATTAGATGACTTGGTTGCGGGGGTAGGATTTGAACCTACGACCTTCGGGTTATGAGCCCGACGAGCTACCAACTGCTCCACCCCGCGATGTTCAATGGTGGAGGGAGAAGGATTCGAACCTTCGAAGGCAATAGCCGGCAGATTTACAGTCTGCTCCCTTTGGCCGCTCGGGAATCCCTCCATGTAATGCTGGAGCTGGCGATAGGACTTGAACCCACAACCTACTGATTACAAATCAGTTGCTCTACCGATTGAGCTACGCCAGCATGCGTCATAACAAAGTTAATTATACTGATGTGGCCGGGTCTTGTCAAGTGCTTCTTTCCTTGCTCCTCTGTTTTGCTGACTTTCATAGTTTAACACAGTTTTTGCGTTTTGGCTACTCTTTTTTGACAAAATCTTCAGGGCTTTCTGCGATCTGAAGCGGAATTGCAAGCGATTGCAAAACGGCGCAAACGTCCGCTTTAGTATCCTCGGTCGCGCGGACACGAGCGATCCCCAGTTGGGGATCGATGGTCGTCACCACGCCTAAATATTCATACCCTTCCAAAATGCGTACAACATACGTAATGTAGCGCCGTTCTGTTTGAAAGTACACTTCGCCCTCATGCATGAATTTGTCTCCGCATCAGGCTGTGTTTAGTAACCGCTTGCTGCATCGGCAAACGTACCAGCATACGCGGATGTGGCGCTCGGGAAATGGCTTCCCCTTCCCCGTCGGTCATCTGTTCGATTTTCTGCGTAAATACGTTTCCTTCCGGCGTGCGAAACTCAACGAGTTCACCGACCGCGAAATGGTTGCGCTGCTCGATGAGAGCCGTTTTGGTTGCCTCATTGTATTCCAAAACCAAGCCGATAAACTCATGGCTTTGCACGTTACTTGAGCTGCCGTAAATTTGATCCTGCTCGCTTGGCCTTCCCACAGCAAAACCGGTGGTATACGGTCGATGTGAAATTTTTTCCAATTCCTGATACCACTCCGGACGTACGTAGTAGTCGTCGCCCTCCCGCAAATACGCATCCAGCGCGCTTCGATAAACGCCGGTTACAGTGGCAACATAATGAGCGCTTTTCATGCGACCCTCGATTTTGAAGCTGGTGATCCCTGCTTCCACCATCTTCGGGATCAGCGGCAATAAGCACAAGTCTTTGGAATTAAAAATGTACGTTCCGCGTTCGTCTTCTTCGACGGGCCAATATTCGCCCGGTCGTGCTTCTTCCACTACACGATATTTATAGCGGCACGCCTGAATGCATTCGCCGCGATTGGAATCACGCGTTTCTGAAAAATAGTTGCTCAAAAGGCATCGCCCCGAATAGGAAATGCACATCGCGCCGTGCACAAAACTTTCGATTTCAACTCCTGTTTTTTCGTGAATTTCCTTCGTTTCATCAAGGGACAGCTCTCTCGCCAGTACAATGCGACTCGCTCCCTGCTGCTGCCAGAAACGCGCCGCCGACCAGTTCGTAGTATTTGCCTGCGTAGAAACATGTAGTTCTGTATGCGGCGCATATTCTTTCGCCAAGACAAAAACTCCCGGATCGGAAATGATCAACGCATCCACTCCGAGCTGATCCAAGCTTTTCAAATAGTCAGGTAATTCCGGCAAATCCCGGTTATGCGCCATGATGTTCACCGTGACATAGACTTTTTTGCCGCGTTCATGGGCAAATTGAATACCTTCCGCCATTTCAGCAGTATCAAAATTACCGCCATATGCGCGCAAACCGAATGCCTTACCGCCTAAGTATACGGCATCGGCTCCATATTCAATAGCGAATTTAAGCTTTTCCAAATTGCCGGCCGGTGCCAGCAGTTCCAATGGTTTCATACTATGCTTCTATCCCTTTCGTCGGGCGACGGCAAAACCGTCCCCCGTTTCATATATGCTCGTCGTAAAATAACGCGGATCTTTTACATACGCGAGAAAAGCGCGCATGCGGTGTGCAATCGTTCGCATGCGCCGCGGTACATCGCTATCGTCAGCACATACATAACCGCGAAATAAAACGTTATCCGCTAAAATAGTCGCATTTTTTTGCAAGAGCGGTTCCGCTAAACGCAAATGCTCCAAGTAGTGACCTTTGGACCCGTCAAGGTACAGCAGATCAAACGGTCCTTTGATTTCCCGCAACGCCTCTTCCGCAGTCGCCGACACCACCGTCACTCGATTCTCTACGCCTGCTTGTCGCATTCGTTTCCTTGCTTCCCGATACCGCGGAGCAAACGGCTCAATAGTAACGATCTCCGCCTGCGGCAATAGCGTCGCCATCAAAAGTGCCGAGTAACCGATCCCCGTGCCGATTTCTAAAATCCGACGCGGAGCCGCCGCGAGTACAGCCGAACGAAATAAGTTTTCTTCGCTCTTACGAATTTGCGGTATGCGAATATCGTCTCCATAGCGGCGCAAAGCTGTGACTTCATTATTGAGATGCGGCATATCGGTCGATATTGGCTTCATGTTCTTCATATGTCTTGGCAAAATGGTGATATCCTTTAGCGTCCGCCACAAAATATAAATATTCGGTAGTCGGTGCATGTAATACCGCATCCATCGCCGCTTTGCCGGGGGCCGCCACCGGTCCAGGCGGCAATCCCTTATGCAAATAGGTATTATACGGCGAAGGAATTTGCGTATCGGCAATACTTAAAACTGGTTTCGGTTCTCCTAAAATATACTGGATACTTGCGCAAGATTGGAGAGGCATACCGATCGCCAAGCGTTTCTTGAACACTGCGGCAATCGTATAGCGATCATCCTCATACATGGCCTCCTTTTCCACCAGGGACGCCAATGTGATGAAGTCATGCAGACTGAATCCCTGCGCAGCAATTTCTTGCCGCAATTCGGGTGTCAGTTGCTTTTGCATTTCTCGATTCATGTGCGCGATGATATCATTGACCGATGCACCGTCCGGAACATCATATGTAGAAGGAAACAAAAATCCTTCTACCGGATAGTCGGTAGCTCGTGTGCTCTGCATATCTGCAGGCAAACTATAAACCTTCGCCGCCGCTAAGAAATCATGTTTCTTAGCGATACCCAACCGATCCAGTCGCTTCGCAATTTGCGTCACGGTAAATCCTTCCGGAATCACCACCTGCCGAGCGGCGGGTCGTCCGTCACGCAAGGCGGCGATTACGGCCGGCATCGACATATTCGTCATAAGATCGTAATGCCCTTCTTGGAGCTTATCGGCGTTCCCGCTCAAGTATAGTGCGGCACGAAAGATATGCGGATTCCAAATGATATTTTTATCTGCAAGGATTTGGGCTATTTCCGCTCCCGTTTGCGCCGCCTCGAT
The DNA here is from genome assembly GCF_902480485.1 of uncultured Negativicoccus sp. Lineage (NCBI taxonomy): Bacteria > Bacillati > Bacillota > Negativicutes > Veillonellales > Veillonellaceae > Negativicoccus > uncultured Negativicoccus sp. The sequence goes on from NZ_CABSTC010000034.1 coordinate 3,665, forward strand.
CCGTACCGTTACAGGTTTGCTTTGTAGCAACGGATTTTTACCGTAAAGCAGAGCGCCTCCTGCGACGAGTAGAACAAACAGTATTGAAATACTGATTATTTTCTTCATATATACCTCAATGCGTTCATTTTAAAGTTGTTTTTTTATTATAGCACATCTCTAAAATGTGCTTTTAGCATCTTCTCACTGACAATACAATAGCGATTCCAAGCGCTTTTGATAAGTTTTCGTTGAGGTGGTAAAGCAGACTGCCCCCGGTGGCATGTCAACAGATTCACGCCAAGTAATCGGACCGGCGTATTTTTCTTGATATTTTTTGACATTGGCATTTTTATGTCCGCGCACTTTACTGGCGTCACGTGTTGAGTAAGTGATTGTCACCGGCCCACGCGCCTGTCGGAAACCTTTTTTAAGTTCCTGCGCATACGATCGCGCGATGGCCAACTCTCCCAACGCCGGATGGTACGGTCCCGCGACATACGCAGCATGCGAATCCAGATCTTGCGTCGCCTGCAAACCGATCCGAATGACAGGAATATTATGCTTTGCCAGATAACGTCTCCACCATGCACCCACCAAGATCGCCTGTGCAAGCGTTAAAGGCTGATAATCACCGTTGCGATATTGCCGTTCCAGTAATGTATCACGCAGCACTAACGCCGGATAAATTCGTACAAAATCGGGGGTCAGAGCGACCGTTGCCCGAATGGTCTTGCGCAATGTCGCAAAGGTTTCGCCGTAAAGACCGGGCAAAAGTTGTATTCCTACCTGCATACCGCCCCTGCGAAGAATTTCTATTGCTTTTGCTACCACCGCACTGCGATGGCCGCGACGGGCCTGCCATAAAACGTTGTCATCTAAACTTTGCACACCGAGCTCTACCGTACGTACGCCATGCGCATATAAAAAAGCTGTATTTTCAACACTAATACAGTCCGGTCGCGTAGAAAGGCGCAATGCAGAAACATCACCTTTTTCCCATGCATATTTGGCCGGCGCGATCAGTGCCCGCTGCCGCTCTTCACTGAGCGCGGTAAAAGAGCCGCCGTAGAACGCCACTTGCCAGCGGTACGGTCGCGTCGTCGAAGCAAGATATTCCGCAATCGTTTTCGCGACCATAGCCGGCGTAGTACGATCTGTCTGTGCCGTCAATTTCCACTGGTTGCAAAAACTGCAACGATACGGACAGCCGTCATGCGGAATAAAGATGGGAATAATCGCTTCTCTCATTATAAAAAAGGCGCGGTCATGACCGCGCTCCTCCATTTGCCTGTAACTTTTGCAATGCGGCTTGCGCTGCTTGTTGCGCTGCCGCTTTTTTGCTTTTTCCTACGCCGGAGGCGACTGCCTCGCCATTTAATTCCACTTCCATATAAAACGTTTTATCATGATCCGGACCTTCATCACGCAGCAAATTATAACGGAGATCCACATCTCCATCCTGCTGCAAAAATTCCTGCAATTCCGTTTTATAGTCGCGCGTGTAATCGCCACTGTCAATCAGATCCAGGTACGGTTTCAAATGCTCCATGATAAATTCCGCGGCCGTTTCGTATGATGTATCAAGATAAATCGCGCCAACTACCGCTTCAAATGCATCCGCCAGAATCGATGCCCTTTGTCGTCCCCCGGTGTGTTCTTCTCCTTTACCCAGTCGCAAGGTTTCACCCAAGTGAAATTTACGGGCGCAAGAAGCCAAAGCAGGCTCGCAAACGGCGCTCGCTTTGGCCCGTGTCAAATCTCCTTCGGGCCAAGCCGGATATTTACGAAAAAGATATTCCCCAATCACCAAGTCCAGCACGGCATCACCTAAAAACTCGAGCCGCTCATTATCGTGTATGCCCTGCTGCCGATGTTCATTCGCATAGGATGTATGCGTCAGAGCCGTACTCAGAAGGGAATGATCTCGCACCGGGATATGATGCGCAGCGGCAAAATCCTGAATCTGTTTACGCCGCACTTCCGATGGAGTCATCAGTCATTTCCTTCCGGTTTGCGCATTATAATAACCGCATTTTGCCCACCGAAGCCGAATGAGTTTGACATGGCCGCACGTACTTTCACTTTGCGCGCGCCTTCCGTCACATAGTCCAAATCACAATCCGGATCCGGATGTTTCAAGTTGATCGTCGGATGAACTTCGTCATTTTCAATTGAAAGCGCCATAACGACCGCTTCTACAGCACCGGCCGCGCCGAGCAAATGGCCGGTCATTGATTTGGTAGAGTTCACCACCAAGCGATCTGCTTCCGCACCAAACAATGCGCGGATAGCGTGCGTTTCATTTTTATCATTGAGCGGCGTAGCCGTTCCGTGCGCATTGATATAATCAATATCCTGAACAGTTAATTGCGCATCCTGCAATGCTCTTTCCATGCACTTTTGGGCTTGGCAACCTTCCGGAGCCGGTGCCGTAATATGGTACGCATCACCATTCGACCCATAGCCGCACAATTCCGCATAAATATGCGCGCCGCGTTCGACCGCATGGTCCCATTCTTCCAGTACGAGCATGGCCGCGCCTTCACCGAAAACGAAACCGTCACGTGTTGCATCAAACGGACGCGATGCTTCCTCCGGCTCACCGTCAAACGTGGAGAGCGCTTTCATTGCGATAAAACCGGCGAACGGCAACGGACTGATGGCCGCTTCGGCACCGCCTGCAATGACAATATCCGCATCACCGTAACGAATCATGCGCAGCGCATCACCAATCGCATTTGTCCCCGATGCGCAGGCCGTCACATCCGTAATGACCGGACCGCGTACATCCAGTGCAATGGAAATTTGACCGGCCGCCATGTTGGCAATCATCATCGGAATCGCAAACGGACTGACGCGGGAAGGCCCCCTGTTCGCAAGACGATCCGCCGCTTCTTCGATCGTGGTGATACCACCGATACCGGTGCCGACCACCGCCCCGATCCGATCATGGTCCAACGCGTTCCAATCAATCTTGGCGTCTTCCACTGCCATTTTGGCCGCGGCCACACCAAAATGAGCAAATCGATCCATATGACGCGCTTCTTTACGGTCCATATAATCGGTCGCGGTAAAACCTTCGACTTCGCCGGCAATGCGCACTGCGAAATCCGTTGTATCAAACGCAGTGATTCGTTTAATACCCGACTTTCCTGCCAATAAATTTTTCCATACGGTCTCTTTACCGATGCCAACCGGAGAAATAATACCAAGACCTGTTACTGCTACGCGCTTGCGCATATTTTCCACCTCGTCCAGTTTCATTACCTATAATCAGTCACGCCTGCGTAAGTGCTTTACATATTTTATTGTAGCACTTCGCCACAATGGCATGCATACTGCTATTATAAAGCTGTTGTGCTATTCTAATCGACACGACAGCTAATCTTATGATAAAAACATAAACAGGAAAACCGGGAGGCGAGCGCTTCCCGGTTTCGACCTCGATTACGCAATATTCTTGTCAATGTAGTCGACCGTATCTTTAACGGTTTTGATTTTTTCGGCTACATCATCAGGGATTTCAATTTCAAATTCTTCTTCAAACGCCATAATCAATTCAACGATATCCAAAGAATCCGCGCCAAGATCATCAATGAAAGTGGAGTCGATTTGCACATCCGCTTCATCCACACCCAGCTGTTCTACAACGATCGCGCGTACCTTTTCAAATGTATTGTTCATGGTTTCACCACCTTTCCGGTTTTGGTTTATTATATTACATCTAACGGGCCATGACAAACTGTCCCGGTAGCATCAGCTACATAGCCATACCGCCGTTGACTTGCAATACTTGCCCGGTAATGTACTTCGCCTCGTCGGAGGCCAGAAAACGTACCGCGGCGGCAATGTCTTCCGGATCTCCCATTGCCCCCAGAGGAATTTGCTTGATCAGACTTTCTTTGATTTTGTCCGGCAATCCGCTGGTCATATCGGTATGAATAAACCCGGGTGCAATCGCATTTACACGAATACCGCGCGCGGCAAATTCTTTCGCATTCGCTTTCGTCAAGCCGATAACGCCCGCTTTGGCAGCAGCATAATTGGCCTGCCCGATATTACCCGTCACACCGACAACGGAGCTCATATTAATAATGACACCGCGGCGTTGCTTAAACATATCGCCGATAACGGCCTGCGTCATCAAGAAAACACCTTTTAAGTTGGTGTTTAAAACAGCGTCCCAGTCGGCCTCTTTCATCCGCCGCACCAGGGTGTCGCGGGTAATGCCGGCGTTATTTACCAGCACGTCGATATGCGAAAATTCTTTTTGCGTTTCGGCCACAATGCGTTCCGCTTCCTCTTTTCGGGAAACATCCCCCTGTACTAAAATAACTTTTTGACCGCATGCCTTCACTGCCTGCGCCACTTCTTCCGCCGCGCTTACGTTACTGGAATAATTAATCGCAACATCATAACCGGCCTGCGCCAAAGCGACTGCCACTGCCCGCCCGATGCCGCGCGATGCGCCGGTAACAAGTGCCGTTTTAGTTGTCATTTTGTGCCTCCTCAAAATGTGCCAAGGTAGCCTCTAAGCTGCTCACATTTTCGACATGCTCCCGATGCACGGCAGACTCAATTTTTTTCATAAAACCGCTTAAAACAGTGCCCGGACCCACTTCTACCATCGTATCCACACCTTTAGTCAAAAGCACATGCATGCTGTCTTCCCAAAGGACCGGATGGGCTGCCTGTTCGACTAATGACTCACGAATTTCTGCACTCGTATGAACCGGTTGGGCATGCACATTGGCAATCACGGGAATTTGCGCCTCTTTGATCTCGATCGTATGCAAGACTTGCGCCAATTTTTCGGCTGCCGGTTGCATCAATGTGCTGTGAAACGGTGCCGAAACCGGCAACGGAATCGCGCGACGCGCGCCCGCTTCTTTCATCTTCTCACATGCCGCCGCCACCGCGTCTGTTGTCCCCGCAATGACTACTTGTCCTGGGCAATTGAAATTCACGGCTTGCACGATTTTCCCTTGTGCCGAAAGTTCTTCGCAAATCGTGATAATTTTTTCGCGTTCCAGACGAATGATTGCCGCCATACCGCCCTCTCCGATCGGCACGGCTTCCTGCATAAATTTTCCGCGCGCGTGTACGGTACGTACCGCATCCACAAATGAAATGGAGCCCGCCGCCACAAGTGCCGAGTATTCTCCCAAGCTATGACCCGCAAGATATTCTGCGGTAATGCCCGCTTGTGCGAGCAGATCATAGGCCGCTACGCTTGCCGTCAAAATCGCCGGCTGGGTATACTGAGTCTGCTGTAATTTTTCTGCCGGACCTTCAAAAATCAATTCACTCAGCTTCCAGCCAAGCGCTTCATCCGCTTCTTCAAAACGGTTGCGTACGCTTTCATATTGCGCAGCCAAGTCCTGCATCATTCCTACTTTTTGCGAGCCCTGACCGGGAAACAAAAATGCCGTTTTCATACCTTCACCTCGCTGATACGTTGCTGCACGACGGCAGCTTCTTTGATAATCGAAGTAATAATTTCACGTACCGGTTTGATATCGTTCACTAAGCCTGCAATTTGTCCGACCATGATCGATCCTGTCTTCGTATCTCCCAAAATCGCCGCCCGGCGCAAACTCCCCGCACCAAGACCTTCGATTTCCGCTAACGGCGCGTTGATGCTTTCCAATTTTTCATACTGTCGGGAAAGCGCATTGGCGATCACGCGCACAGGATGTCCCGTCGTACGCCCGGTAATCACAGTCGAACGATCCCGTGCTTTCAAAAGAGCTTCCTTATATGCCGGATGGGCGACGCATTCTTCACTGGCCACAAAGCGTGTACCCATCTGCACTCCGACCGCTCCCAATGCCAACATGGCGATCAACGCTCGACCATCGGCAATACCGCCGGCCGCAATAACGGGCAGTTCTACTGCATCTACTACTTGCGGTACCAACGCCAAAGTAGTTACCTTGCCGACATGGCCGCCGCTTTCCAGTCCTTCTGCAATAACGGCATCGACTCCGACGCTTGCCAACCTTTTAGCTAACGCCACAGCGGAAACGACAGGAATGACTTTGGCACCGGATGCTTTAAAGCGCTCAATGTACTTCCCCGGATTTCCCGCCCCGGTTGTAATAACCGGTACTTTTTCCTCACAAACGGCTGCTACACACTCTTCAACAAAAGGTGAACGCAGCATCAAATTGACACCGAAGGGTTTCTTCGTATGCGCTTTCACTTGCCGGATCTGTTCACGAAGAAGATCACCCGGCATATTACCGGCCCCAATCACACCGAGGCCGCCCGCCTCCGAAACAGCGGAGGCTAATTCCCAAGTTCCGAGCCAAGCCATACCGCCTTGAATAATCGGTGCTTCAATTCCCAATAATTCTGTCAGTTTCGTTTTCATTCCGCTACCGCCATTCCATACAAAGGCTGGCCCAGGTTAAGCCGGCACCGAATCCTACTAAGACGACCTGATCGCCGCTTTTAATTCGACCGGCATGCGCCGCTTCATCCAATGCGATTGCAATCGATGCGCTGGACGTATTACCGTAGCGATCCAAATTTTCAAAAATGCGTTCTAAGGGCAAGGATATTTTTTTGGCGGCTGCTTGAATGATCCGCTCGTTCGCCTGATGCGGAATCAAAAGGTCCACATCATCATAGGTAAGCCCACATTTAGCAAGCGCTCTTCCGGTAGATTCGCCAATAACTTTTACCGCAAATTTAAAGACATCTTTACCATTCATGCGAATGAACATTTTCTGATCGGCAAGCTCCGGATGCAAATCACCATGAAAAGGTCCGCCGAAAATCCCCAGTGCGCCGCGACCGGAACCATCCGATCCGAGATCGATTCCGCCAATACCTCCGGTGGCCACTTCTCCCAAAACAACCGCACCGGCGCCATCGCCGAAAAGTACGCAGGTGTTTCGATCTGTCCAATCCACAAAACGGCTCAGCACTTCTGCGCCGACAACCAAAGCCTTCTGATATAAACCGGTAGCCAACATTTGACTCGCTACTGCGGTCGCATACACGAAACCGCTGCATCCGGCAGACAGATCAAATGCGCCCGCCGCGGGAATCCCCAATATATCCTGTAAAGCGCACGCGGTCGAAGGTGCAATGGTATCTTGCGTACATGTCGCCACGACCACGAGATCAATTTCCTCTGCAGTAACACCGGCATCCGCTATTGCTTTTTCTGCCGCTTTTTTCGCTAACGAGACCGTCGAGGTTCCGGGTTCGGCAATTCTCCGTTCACGAATCCCCGTGCGTGTCCGAATCCATTCATCTGACGTGTCTACCATTTTTTCTAAATCCGCATTGGTAAGAATATGTTCCGGCACATACGAGCCGGTTCCTAAAATTCCGATCTGCCGCAACGTACTACTCTTCATTTGTTGCATCCACCGTTTCTAAAGCTGTTTTGATATGTTCTACCATTTCTGAATCCGCAATATGTGACGCAAGTCGTACGGCATTTTGAATCGCCCTTGCCTTGGATGCGCCATGGCAAATTACCAAACCGCCTTCGACACCCAAAAGCGGTGCGCCGCCGTACTCCGCGTAATCCACTTTTTTCAACGCCTGCTTCAGCGCCGGCCGTAAAAGCCAACCGCCTAATTTGGCGCGCCAACCGTTTTTCATTACCGCATCTTTTAAAAGATGCATCATCATAGTAGCCATGCCTTCCGCAAATTTTAAAACGACATTGCCCGTAAAGCCGTCGCACACAACGACATCGGCTACACGCTTCGGAATATCTCGTCCTTCGACATTGCCGATAAATCGGTAAACCGATTGTTCTTGCATCTTAGGATATACTTCCGTAACGACATTGCTGCCTTTGATTTCTTCGGTACCGATGTTCAGCAAACCGACGCGCGGCTCCACGATACCATAGACGCGTTGCATAAACACGTGCCCCAGCAAAGCGTTTTGCAACAAATTTTCGACTCCGGGATTGGCACTGGCCCCCGAATCAATCAAAAGCGTGGTGCCGCCATCCTGTGTCGGCAAAGGGGTTGCGATCGCCGGCCGACGAATTCCTTTAATACGTCCCAAGCCGAACAGGCCTGCCGTTACAGCAGCCCCCGTCGAACCGGGCGCAACCAATGCGCCGCAATGACCCTCTTTAACCAGCTTCGCCGCCACTACGATCGAAGCATCTTTCTTCTTGCGGTACGCCATCCCCGGATGTTCATCCATCCCAATGACCTGACTTGCATGCTGAACTTTTACCAGCGGATCATTTGTCATTCCCGCTGCTTTGACGAGGGGCAAAATCTGCGTCTCATCCCCGACGAGAACCACCGGAATCCGCCAAGATCGAACGGCATCCAATGCTCCGCGAACAATTTCCACGGGCGCGTAATCGCCGCCCATTGCATCTACTGCTATTGCTTTCATAGTCGCACCTCAGAATATGATTTTAAAATAAATTTAGCTCGAAACACTTCGGCGCAATCACGTAAACATTTGGCCCAAACGTAATGTTCCGAACCTCGCTGACGCACAACCGTGAGTTTCCAAACAAGCGTGTCACCAACGCGCACCGGCACTTTATATTTAATGTTTCCGACGCCGCATACCGCACTGGGTAAATCCAGCACTTTGTCCCCCAACGCCGTTGCCATCCCGTAAAGCGTCTGGACCGGTACAAATCCTGTGGCATCGACCAGATGAGGCGTCACCGTCAACATCGATAACGCGGAACGTTTGGAATTGTATTCCAATAATTTACCGTATACCGATTTTTGCTCCGCTGAATGTGCGTTTTTAGCAGCGGCTTTGCGTAGCCGCACACGTACTTCCGGTATATCCAATGCGGTTCTGTCCAAACGAATCGTCGCCACCGAAACGCCCAAGCCGTCAGCTAAGTCTTCATCCGTCAAAAACGGTTGCTCGCGCAACATGGTGACGATGCTCTCTCGTCGCTGGTCTCTATCTAATTTCATGGCGACTCCTTTCGTTAAATTATCACTACATGTTAATACCTAATAATAATTTTAGCAAAGTCATGTATATCGCGCAACTAATCTGTGTAAATTGTCATAAAAATAAAATATTTCTATAAAGAATGTCCTTTTTTTATGAAATAAAAAAGAAGCGGCACAACCGCTCCTTTTCATTCTTATTTGCGCAAATTCAATTTGTCCAAGAGATTACGATAGCGTTCGATATCTTTGCGACGCAGGTAATCCAACAAACCGCGACGCTGACCAACCAATTTCAACAGGCCGCGACGGGAATGATGATCTTTCTTGTGCTCTTTCAAATGATCGGTCAGGTAGTTAATACGAGCCGTCAAAATCGCAATTTGCACTTCCGGAGAACCGGTGTCCGTGTCGTGAACGCGGTTTTCCTCGATAAGTTTCTGTTTCTGTTCCAAAGTCAACATAGTAATTCCTCCTTGATTTCATCTGCGCTTTGCCAAGTATACCGTCGGAGATTCGGCCAACCGAGCAAAGTCGAAATTCACTTGTTAAGTTTACCTGAATTCAAGTGAAAAGTAAAGCTTTTATTTTCGTTTAAAAAATCACGGCAGCCCTTCCGCCATCAGACCTGCATACCGTTCCTGCAACGCTTTCGTGACCGGTCCGATCGTGCCGTCTCCCACCGTTTCTTTATCAATCTTCAGAACCGGAATAATGCCGGCGGTCGTGCTTGTATAGAATACTTCTTCCGCTTTCGCCAGATATTCCCGATCGATTTTACGCTCAATAACGGTGATGCCGCAACTCGGTGCTACTTTTGTAATGATCAGCTGGCGGGTGATACCTTTCAAAATCAAATCATCCGCGGGACGTGTCCACAAAATACCGTCACGTACCATGAAAACGTTCGAGCTGGTACCTTCCATTAATTCATCGCCACGGAACTGGAACGCTTCCGCGCATTTCTTTTGACGCGCTTTTTCCGCTCCCAGTACATTGGGAATTAAGTTCAAACTTTTGACATCGCAATGCTGCCAGCGGATATCATCAATGGTAATAACATGCGCGCCGTTTTTTGCCAATTCCGCTTTGTGGGGATTATCTTCGTTGACGTACATCAAAATATTGGGCGTAATCCCTTCCGGAAAAGCATGCACACGCGGTGCGGTACCGCGGGTGATCTGTAGGTAAACAGAGCCGTTTTGGATACCGCTTTCTTCGACGAGAACGTCATGCAACTCCGTTAATTCGTCCGGCGCGATCGTCGCCGGAATTTTCATGAGCCGCAACGACCGGTAAAGGCGATCAAGGTGGTACGAAAGAGCAAAGCATTTACCATTGTGTACTTTCGTCACTTCATAGACACCGTCGCCGAAGTAGTAACCGCGATCCAGCGGACTGATTGTAACTTTGTCCAGTGTCGTATATTCATAATTATAAAAAGCAATATCTTTTCTTTTTTTCATTTCAACCGGAGCGACTGTTTGTTCCACTTTCATCCTCCTAAGCTTGCAAATCCTTAAGTATTTCCTGAATGTGAGTAGCGGGCTTTACGCCGTGGTAAATATGCGTAAGTACCCCTTGCTGATCCATAACAAAAGTCGAGCGGGCAATTTTTTCACTCGGATCTTCCGTTTGCAATACGCCGAAATCACGGCACATCTGCCCTTGAGGATCACTCAAAAGAGCAAATTCCAACTGTTCTTTCGCTTT
>NZ_CABSTC010000035.1:0-13896 GCF_902480485.1 uncultured Negativicoccus sp.
CCGGGACTTTGGGCCGGGCTATGTGGCATGCGGGCAGGTGGAACTGACCGAACAGCGGCCTCGTACTGAAATAACATCGCCCTGTGCGACAATTTGCGCAGGTCCCTTGGCCCGTTGCCAATTGACTTGTACTTTTTCCGCACTGATGGCGGCTACCATTTTAGCGCGTGACATACCATAACCGGCAGCTCCGATCGCGTCAAGGCGCAAAGAGGCAACCGTCGTACGAACTTCTTTTACTTTTTCTATTTTAGGAACCAGGTCGGTCAACGGAATCTCTCGTGGCGTCACATTGACCATGGCAATTTTTTGCCAATTCTGTAGCAAATACGGCACAATCGCACGATCAACGACTACCTGCGCACATGTCGGCTGCATTAAAACATCGCCGAACACTTCCCGTTCCAATCCCAGCCCCATTAGTGATCCCAGCACATCACGGTGGCCAAGCAGCCGAAAACGCGGATCCCAGCTTGCTTCCACAGCGCTCAAATTCCAATCTATTTTGCCGGCGAATTCCGGTCGAAAAAATGCGATTTTAATACGTTCCGCGCCATGATACCCGCCGTTTTCCTCGACTTCCAAGCCGGGAAAGTGAGCGCGAATCGTGGTCGCGATCTGGCCGGCATACGGACTGACAAAATCACTGACGGCAAGCGGTCGGCGTGTCCGTACCTGATCCGCCAAGTCCAAAAGTCGATTGGCTAATTCTCCATTACCCGATCCGCTAAAATAGCGGCTGATCTTTTCGCGTTCATTCATGCGTCTGCGCCAACTCCCGATCACGCTCATAGCAGGCTACAACGCCCTCGATCAAAGCCGCACGCAAACCGTTTCGTTCCATCGCCTGAATACCCGCAATCGTCGTGCCGCCGGGAGAGGTTACCTGGTCCCGCAAGATCGCCGGATGGGTATTGCTCGTCAATTGCATTTTGGCAGCACCGAACAACGTCTGGGCCGCGGCTTTGATGGCCAGCTTGCGCGGCAAGCCGATTCGTACGCCTGCATCCGCCAGCGCATCCATAATGACGTAGACATACGCGGGACCCGCACCTGCCAGCGCCATCATCGCGGTTAATTCCGCTTCGCTAACGACAACCGTTTCGCCCAACGCGGCAAAAATGGATTCTACCAGTGCGACATCGTCTTTTGCTACATCGTCCGCCGGTGCGATGGAAATCATTCCCGCGGCCACATCGACCGGTGTATTCGGCATCACACGTATGACGGACAGATTCGTTGTACCCCACTCGTGAAGTTTCGCAAGCGTCGTTCCCGCGGCAATCGACACGATGACACCCTGCGATTTCGCCGCCGCAAGTTCCGACAATACTTCTTTCACCTTGTACGGCTTGACCGCGATGATAACTACATCGCAGGCCGCAAGTGTCGACCAATCCGCTTTGTTAACACCGTAGCGTTCCGCCACTTCCTGCGTTTTGACAGGAGTATGCTCCCGCACGTAAACATCATTAGTCGCGACAACTTTGCCGGCTAAAATGCCGCGCAAAATCGCGCCCCCCATGGCGCCTACGCCAATAATTCCCAGTTTTGTCATTGCTGACGACTGCCCCAGGTGGGTGCTACGTCAGCGCTTAAGTTCGGAGTTGTCGTATAGGTATAGTTTTCCGTATCGACTGTCATGTTGTTCGGCACGGCGAGGAAAATGGCATTGCTGACTTGTTCGATATGACCTTCAAGTGCATAAGTAACACCGCTGACGAAGTCAATCAAACGACGGCCGATTTCATCTTCCGTTTTTTCCAAGTTGATGACTACCGGACGATACGATTTCAAATGATCGGCAATTTTTTCAGAGTCACCGAAAGTATACGGTTCTACGACAATCATCCGATACGCTTTCGACTGCTGCACCGGTGTTGCTGCTGCCGGTGTGCGATAGTTCACACGGTCGTCTTCGTATTCTTCATCATCATCCATGTATTCATCATCATACTCGTCATGATTACCCGAAACACTATCCACCATACGATTCCAACTATCTCTCCAGCCCATTGTTCTCCTCCTTATTGTTCACGGCTACCGAAAATCGCGGTGCCGACGCGAACCAGGTTCGCTCCCTCTTCAATCGCCACTTCCATGTCATTACTCATGCCCATGGAAAGGTAGCGTATATCCTCTTCACCATAACGCTGACGCAAATCATCAAACACATTATACGCGACGCGAAAGACCGGGCGCACTTCTTCCGGATTTTCCACGAGCGGTGCCATGCACATCAGCCCGCGCAAACGGATATGAGACGCCCCCTCTACCGCGGCCAATATATCTTCATATTCCGACAATTTGAGTCCGTATTTTTGCGGTTCTTCCGCAATATTGAACTGCAGCAAAATGTCCTGCACTTTATCTATTTTTTCGGCCTGCTTTTGAATCGCCTCTAAGATACGCGCCGAGTCGACGGATTCAATTAAATCAAAATATTGCACGGCTTGTGCGGCTTTGTTTCGTTGCAGATGCCCGATTAAATGCCAGGAAATCGGTGCACCGGTATATTCCGCCTGCTTTTGTACCGCTTCCTGCACACGATTTTCGCCAACAACGGTCACTCCCAAGCGAACGGCCTCTTGCACCGCGGTAACCGGATGAAACTTGGTCACGGCGACCAATTGCACATGATCGACACGTCCCGAGCGAATCCGTGCGTTACGAATCCTTTCACGCACCGCCTCCAAATTCGCGGCGATATCCGTCATCTCATCACCTTCCTCTATTTTATTCCTTACTGTTTCACTTCCTAATATATACGACTATATCACAGATTATTATAGCAACTATTGCCAACAGTGACAAAACAAAAAGAAGAAATCGTAACAATTTCCTCTTTTTTATTGTTTTGAAAACACAGGTCATATCCATCCGCAGATGTCAACTTGCATTTGGCACCAAAAAGCACTTGCGATTGCAAGTGGTTTTTGGTTAGTCGCAAAGCTGCGCCGTCTTCGCCAGCTCCGCATCAATAGTAATTCCCAACGTGTTGGCAGCCGAACGACTGATCAACGGGGCTTGCGCTGCCGGCAACTCAATGGCAAGCGTTTGCGGTTGCGCATTTCCTTTCAGAATTTTAACCGCCATTTTACCGGCACGATAACCGATCTGATAATAATCCACGGAAAGGGCTGCCAGTGCGCCTTCCCGCACATAACTTGCGGCCGCACCGATGACCGGAATGCGGGCGGCGTTCGTCACGTTAATCAACGTCGGTAAGGCAGATGCAATGACGTTGTCCGTCGGTACGTAAATCACATCGACACGACCGCACAATGCCTGTGTGACTTGTGCCAAATCGTTGACATTGCTAACCGTTGCCTCCGTCACACTGAGCCCTTCGGCTTGCGCTGCGGTCACAAAACTTTTCGCCTGTAACTCACTGTTGATTTCGCCGGAATTATAAATGATCCCAACCCGTTTGGCAGTCGGCAATAATCGTTGCAACAATTGTACCTGCTCCGCTTCCGGTGTCCGATCACTTGTCCCGGTGACATTCGTACCCGGCGTTGCATTTGTCTTCACGAGTTTCGCCGATTCATAATCGGAAACGGCTGTCCCGACGATCGGAATCGTCGCCGTTTCGTTCGCCATTGTCTGCGCCGCCGGTGTCGAAATCGCTCCGATCAGATGCACATTTTGGCTGACAAAACGCTGCGCGATCGCTTTCAGATTGGATTGTTCGCCTTGCGCATTTTCCTGCATAATGGTAATCGCTTTAGCGGGGTACGCTTCTTGGAGCGCTGCAACGAAACCGCGATTCGCCTCATCCAGCGACGGATGTTGCGCTATTTGAACAATGCCTACGACCGGATTGTCTGTGCCTTGCACATCCGTCGTTTTGCCGAAAAATTGAGTGCCCACCGCGACTATGCCTACCACTCCCAAAATAACTGCCCAACGTTTACTGCTCCATTGCATTTTTTTCACGCTCCCTCTAAATAAAAACGTCCCTTCGCCAAGAAGGGACGACGGGACGCGGTCGCGGTACCACCCTAATTATCAAACAAAAAAGGATGGCACCCAGGGACGGAAAACTCCGCGGTACCACCCTAATTATCATTTGATCAACTCATGACGCATTAACGACCGTCACGCCGTTCCCGCCTACTTATTTCAGCGGGAAAGCTCCGGAAAGAACTTCGGCGACCAATTCGTACCGTCTTGCACCATCCGCCGGCTCTCTGTGACTCATTGATAGCGTACTTTTTCCCTTCATTGCCATTGACTTGTAAATTTTTCATATTGTAACAAACGAAATTTTATTTGTCAAATGATTTGGTAAATATTTCTTTATATTTGCCGTAACCCGCTTCATCCAGCTGCTCATACGGAATAAATCGTAATGCGGCAGAGTTAATACAATACCGCAAACCGGTCTCTGTCGGCCCGTCAGGAAATACATGTCCTAAATGCCCACCGTTGCTGCGCACTTCCGTACGGGGCATGAACGGGATGCTCGTATCGCGATGTTCGCTGACCGGCGCATCGCCAAGCGTCCGATCAAAGCTCGGCCAGCCGCAGCCGGCGTCAAATTTATCTTCACTCGAAAAAAGCGGCTCTCCGGTGACCACGTCTATGTACAGTCCCGGTGCTTCCTGATCCCAAAATTCATTTTGAAACGGCGGTTCGGTCGCGTTTTCTTGTGTGACACGATACTGCATATCGGTCAGATGCTCCAGTTGGCTCTGCTTTTCTTTCATAGCTCCTCCAAAAAATCACGAATCGCAGGATTTTCCTTCATCGCGGTAAGTTCTGCGTCAGTCGGTAAAGTGACTTTATCGCGCTCCTGATTAACCAGGCATAAAAAGCCGAGCGCTTCGCCGCGGTTCGCGCGAAATTGATGCCATTGCCAAGCAGGAATGGTAATCAGATCACCGAATGACACCGCCTGCACTTCATCCCCCAACAGCGCCGTGCCTTTGCCCCTAAAAATCATTACCCAATGCGTGTGTTGATGGTGCTCGAGTGTGGAATATCCGCCCGGTGCCACCTCAAAGTAGCGCCACTGGCAGGGAATATCTTCGGCACCGTCAAATAATACCTGTCGGGTAACGGAGCGAAACGGACTGTTGTCTTCTTTATATACCAATTGGGAAACATCATCCCAACGGTAATCTTTATGTTTACGAATCATGGTAACCTCCGTACATATTATCGCACAGACCTTTCTTTCTGCAAAATCGAATCCATTCATGCTATAATCAAAAAAGAATGAAAGGATGATCGGATTGGAATTTTTATTGTACCTCTTGCTGGGGGCACTCGTAGCGGCATTTGGAACATTGATCGGTGCCGGCGGCGGCATTATATTTGTCCCGCTTTTTTTATTTATGTTCCCCTGGTCACCGGCAATGATCACCGGTACCTCGCTGGCGATCGTTTTTTGTAATGCGGCCTCAGGTACTGTCGCGTACATGCGGCAAAAGCGTATTCATTACGAGGCCGCTGTGCTGTTTGCCGTTTGCACCTTGCCCGGTGCGATTTTGGGTGCGATCCTCACCGATTACTTTTCGGGCGCATTATTCAAGCTCACCTTCGGCAGTTTTTTAACGCTACTTTCACTTTTTATTCTTTGGCAAAATCGTCGTAAAAAAGCGACTCGCGTTGAGCACACCGACACCCACTTTGCGTATTCGAAGCCGCTTGGTTGTGCCATCAGTTTCGTCGTCGGCTTCATCTCCAGTATTTTCGGGATCGGCGGCGGTGTCATTCATGTGCCGGCTATGATTTATCTGCTGGGATTTCCGACTCATATTGCAACTGCTACCAGTCATTTTGTCCTGGCGGTTTCCGCTTTATTCGGTGTCGCAACGCACGCCGTGGCCGGACATATTCATTGGCCCCTGGCGATTGTCTTCGGTCTGGGTTCGATCGTCGGTGCGCAGATAGGCGCACGCCTCGCCAAGCGTGTTCAAGGACCCATCATTATTAACTTGCTGGCTCTGGCTTTACTCTTGCTGGGCTTGCGGTTAGTATTGTTAGTATAATGATATAAATCTTTACGAGAAAGGATGTAAGCAATGGAAACTTATTCACGTAAAACTCCGGTTTGGAATCGATTCAACCAAACGCAACAAAAAGCCTGCTATAAATATGCGGAGGAGTACAAGAAATTTTTGGATGCGGCGCGCACGGAACGCCTGGCCAATAAAGAAATTATTCGTCAGGCAAAAGCGGCGGGGTACCGACCGCTGTCTTCTTTCAGCGAATTGCACGCGGGCGACAAAGTGTACTTGGATCACAAGGGCAAAGCTGTCATCATGGCGGTTATCGGCCGCGACGACATGCGTCAAGGTCTGAAATTGATCGGCTCTCATATCGACTCACCTCGTCTCGATTTAAAGGCGAACCCGCTCGATGAAAAAGACGGCTTGGTATTTCTCCGCACGCATTACTACGGCGGTATCAAAAAATACCAATGGGTCTGCATGCCGCTTGCTCTCGTCGGTGTGATCGCCAAAACCGACGGCAGTCTGATCAACGTGGAAATGGGTCTGGATGCGGCGGATCCGGTATTGTACATCACCGATATTTTGCCGCACCTGGGACAGACACAGGCGCAGAAAAAGCTCAACGAAGCCATCACCGGCGAGATGCTGTTACCGGTAATCGGCGGTCACGGTGAAGGCAAGAAATCCGCCAAGGAAATGGTGCTGAAAATTTTCGGCGACAAGTACGGCATTACGGAAGAAGATTTCGCCAGTGCAGAGCTGGAGGTTATTCCGGCACAGGGTGCGCGCGACGTCGGCATCGATCGCGCGTTTGTCATGGCGCACGGTCAGGACGATCGCGTCTGCTCCTACGGCAATCTCGCCGCCATTCTCGCCGCGAAACCGAGCACCAAAACGCAAGTCGCGTTATTTACCGATAAGGAAGAAATAGGTTCATATGGCAACACGGGGGTCAACTCTTCCTACGTCACCGACTTCATTATGGATCTGCTGGAATTGCAAGGTGACGGCAGCCATCGAGCCCTGCGCGATACATTGCGGCATACGGAAATTCTTTCCGCCGATGTGACCGCATCTTTCGATCCCACTTTTGCCGATGTAATGGAGAAAAACAATTCTTCATTGACGGGCTTCGGAATCGTTTTAACTAAATATACCGGCGCGCGCGGTAAATCCGGCAGCAATGATGCCAATGCGGAATTTCTCGGCAAAGTTCGCGGCATTTTCAATGAAAATAATGTGCCTTGGCAGATTGGTGAACTCGGTAAAGTCGATCAAGGCGGCGGTGGCACCATCGCTTTGTACCTGGCGGCCTGGGGTTGCGAGGTAGTCGATTGCGGCGTGACGATGCTCAGCATGCACGCGCCGCTGGAGCTCGTTGAAAAAACGGATGCCTATTGCGCTTACCTTGCGTATAAAGCGTTCTTTGAAAGCAACTGAATGAAATAAAAAAGAACCTCCTCGGAGGTTCTTTTTTTATAAAATTATCTGTCGACTGTGTCGAAAATGCCGAGCGAAAGATACCGTTCACCCGTATCCGGCAATAAAGCAACAATACGCTTGCCGGCAAATTCCGGACGCTGCGCCAAGGCCGTTGCTGCTGCCAACGCGGCACCGGAAGATACCCCGACCAGAATTCCTTCTTCACGTGCCAGTGCCTGCGTGGCCGCAATCGCGTCTTCATTCGTTACTGTGAGCACTTCATCATACACGGCTTGGTCCAAAACTTTCGGGATAAAGTTGGCGCCTATGCCCTGAATTTTGTGACTGCCGGCTTTGCCTTCCGTGAGCAACGGAGAAGTCGACGGTTCCACCGCAAAAATTTTCACATCGGCATCCTTTTCTTTCAAGAAGCGTCCGACACCTGTCACCGTGCCGCCCGTACCGACGCCGGCAACAAAAGCACCGACATGACCGTCGGTATCTTCCCAGATTTCTCGTGCGGTAGTCGCCTCATGCATCGCCGGATTCGCCGCATTTTCAAATTGTTGTGGGATGAATACGTTCCCCAATTCTTTTTTCAGCTCGTTGGCTTTATCCACCGTTCCCTGCATTCCCTGCGCGCCCGGTGTCAATACAATCTCAGCGCCGTACGCCTGAGCCAGTTGGCGACGTTCGACGCTCATCGTTTCCGGCATAACCAAAATCACACGGTAGCCTTTGACGGCGCCGGCAAACGCTAAGCCGACGCCCGTATTACCGCTCGTGGGTTCCACAATGGTCATCCCCGGAACAAGCGAACCGTCTTTTTCCGCTTCGTCAATCATCGCCAGCGCCACGCGATCTTTTACCGATCCGGCCGGATTTTGTCGTTCCAATTTTACGACAATCTGCGCCGCAAGATTACGTTTAGCCGACCATTTTTTCAATTCGACTAAAGGAGTTTTGCCCACAAGATCTAAAATCGATGTAGCAATTTTCATTCTAAAACCTCTTCCCATGTATGTCATTGTACAGATAATGTACTATTCCGTTTTTTGTAAATACACAAAGCCGCCGCCCAGCATGGTTTCTTTCGCCCATTCCGCCGGCGCAAAACTTTTTTTGATGCCTTCGTCATAAACATCGGCAATGGCGGGCGACCGATCGGTATCCAAACGCACAATCGGCCCCCAATGCCACGAATCAATTGTCTCTTGGTTACCGCGATGGCGGTTCAAAAAAGCAACCGGTGAATCACAGGCCAAGCCTGCCTTGATAAAATTCAACACTTCTTCGCTCGAAGGACGAAAACGAGGGACTACCGACACCGTGAGCATCCGGGCATGATAATTTTGCATTCCCGCTTCCCGAAAAAACATTTCCAAACCGTCACGTAACCAACGCGTTTTAAAAAGTCCGCCTTGGCGCGGTGTCACATAATCCCAAATCCGATTCATTTGCGTTAACACCGCATTCGTAGTCTGCAAATCCTTCCAAATGCCATCCCGATGCAAACAGTACGCCGCTAAATATGTCGCGGTGGTCGGACCGCAACCGGCGCGTTGGCGCCATTCATCCTGATACCAATCTTGTGAATACCCGTACCAAATCCGACCATTGATTTTAAAATCGAGCTGGTCGGGTTTTTGTAACGAATATATGGACATCTGTTTTCCTTCTTACTCTTCCACGATCCGGATTGATTCCATCCGGTCGCCCTGTAAAATCGAATCTACAGTATCCATACCGTCCGTTACCTGACCAAACACGGTGTGCACGCCGTTCAAGTGCGGCTGCGGTTCAAAGCAAATGAAGAATTGGCTGCCACCCGTATCTTTGCCGCGATGCGCCATCGATACGGCCCCGCGCGTATGCTTATGGGGGTTATTTTCGGTTTCACAAGGAATGGTGTAGCCCGGACCGCCGGTACCGTTACCGTTCGGACACCCCGTCTGGGCGACGAAACCCGGAATCACGCGATGAAAAATCAAGCCGTCATAAAATCCTTCGCCGGCCAGTTTCGCGAAATTTTTCACCGTGCCCGGCGCTTCTTTCGGAAACAGTTCAATCGTAACTTCCGCTTTATTTTCAAGAGTAATAATAGCTTTCATAGCAACTCCTCTTCTTTCTGTGCAATGGCACGAATCACGAGCCCCGCCAGTATCATTCCGCCCACCGGCGGCACAAAGGAAACGGAGCCCGGAACCTGTTCCGCTCCTTCGGGATACTGCGGCGCAATCGGTTTCTCTTTAGAATATACGCAGGTCAATTTTGCTACGCCTGCCTGTTTTAATTCCCGACGCATTACGCGTGCCAGGCGGCACACGGAGGTGGCATAAATATCCGCCACTTCAATTTGCTCGGGATGTAATTTATTACCTAAGCCCATCGCCGCAACGATAGGTATATGTAATGCTTGCGCTTCGCGGGCAAGGCCCACTTTCGCCGTCACTGTATCGATCGCATCGATTACATAATCAACATGCAATGTTGCCAGATACGATTCCTCCCGGGGCAAGTAAAACTCTTCACGAATTTCCACTTGACACGCCGGGTTGATATCTTTGACACGTGCCGCCATCACCTGCGCTTTTGATGCCCCCAGTGTCGACACTAAAGCCGGTAATTGTCGGTTGCGATTGCTGGCCGTGACGCGGTCGGGATCAATCAACACCAGGCGACCGATGCCGGCCCGCGCCAGTGCTTCCACCGCATATGAACCGACACCCCCGATGCCGAACACAGCCACCGCGGCGCGGGCCAACCGATCGACGCCGTCAGTCCCCAGTAAGTATGAAGTGCGTTGTGTAAATTCTTCCATCAGTCTTTCGCCGGCACGATTTCCAGCCAATAGTGGTCCGGATCTTCGATAAAATAAATACCCATTTTAGGATTCTCATAGCAGATACAGCCCATCGCTTTATGCTTGGCATGAGCGGCTTCATAATCTTCCGTCACGAACGCCAAATGGAATTCGTTGTCGCCCAAGTTGTACGGTTCTTTCCGGTCGCGTAACCAAGTAAGCTCCAGCTTATGGTCCGTCTGATGATCTCCCAAATAGACGATGATAAAGCTGTCATCATCCGCTATTTTACGGCGAACCTCGGTAAGTCCCAGCGCTTCTTCATAAAAGGCAAGACTTTTTTCCAAGTCCAAAACATTTAAGTTATTGTGGTCAAATCGAAACGACATCGACATCGCTCCTTTGCTGAAATCGTTATTCGAACATTTTCGATATACTTATTGTAACAAAATTTCTTATACTCTGCAATTATCCTAACACCCAATGGGCCCGACTTCCTGTTTCCGTCTTTTCGATTTCCAAACGCGTATCAATACGCTGACGCAATTCTTCCACATGACTGATAATGCCGACAAGTCGACCTCCCTCACGTAAATCCGTCAAAATACGAATCGCTTCGTTTAACGCGTCCGCATCCAATGTCCCGAAACCTTCATCGACAAACACGGTATCCAAACGCAATCCCCCGGCATAGGCCTGCGCCGTATCGGCAAGCCCCAACGCTAACGCGAGTGACGCTTGAAAAGTTTCGCCACCCGAAAGCGTATTGGCGGGCCGGCGATCTCCGGTCCAAAAATCGTTGACTTCCAAATCCAACCCCGCCGCGCGACGTTGATCGGTCGCCGCTTGCGCACGCACAAGCTGATACCGTCGGTGACTCATTTTTTCCAAGCGTACGTTGGCGGCCATGATGACATCGTCAAGCAACGTCTGTAAAACGTAGCGCTGAAAACTCAAGCGACCCTGCTCGCCGGTAACGCTGCTGCCATTGGCCAATTCGGATAAACGACCCACGACAGCCTGTTGCTGATCGAGTTTTGCAAATATCTGCGCGTATTCCTTCATTTTTTGCGCGGCGTCCGCCAATCGTTTGGCTTTTATGCCGAGCATCGTCGTCCGCTCCACCGCCGCTTTATGTTCCTTTTCGGCTTGGCTGACGGCCGCCATGACTTTTGCCAAGTCGGGCACCGCCATGCCGTCCAGTTCTTTTTTTATTTCCTCCAAACGGGTTTTGTTAGCGATGCAATCCGCTTGATATTTTTGAATTTCTTGCCGACGCTCGGTAATGGAGGGCCCCTGCGCAATTGCCGCGGCCAGCAGCGTCATATCGGTAAAGCCCGATGCTTTGGCGCGCTCGAGCAATGCGTCGCGCTTCTTTTTATAGTTATGACGGCATTCTTCCAATAGTCTTGTTGCTTCTTCGTATTTATGACGAAGATCTTGCTCTTTTTTTTGAACCTCTTTCGCCGTTTCTGAAAACGCTTTTTCGCGCCGTTCATAGTTTTCTATTTTCTCTTGCAACCGCACAACCTGCGCCTTTAGCGACTCCGCATTTGTGAACTGTGGCGGAATCTGTCGTTGCGCTTCCTCACGTTTGGTCGTTACCACCGTTACTGCCGATTCGATTTCCGCAAGTTCTTCATTGATTTTTTGCAGTGTTTCGTTCGCTTTTTTCTCCTGCCCCTGTTGCTCGGTCAACTGCACTTTAACGCGTTCAAATTCCGCTTGCGCAGACATTGCCTCTTGATGCTTCGCCTGCAATTCGGTCTCCTGCTCTATAAGTTGTGTATCGGTAAGCGATACCAACAAAGCATCTGCCGCGTTCAACTCCTGTGCCAACAGGGATTCACGTTCCGTCAGCTGGCTCAAAAGCTGTTGCGTTGCCGCTAATTTTTCCTGCGCCAGCTTTTCTTCTTCCTGCGCCTCTTGCCACGTTGCTTCATCCGGCATCTCCTCATCGGCTACCGCCGGTCGCGGATGATGCAGGGAGCCGCATACCGGGCAGGGAGTGCCCGCTGTAAGCTCTGCGCCTAACCATGCCGCCCAGTTTTTTTCGCGCAGATCAGCCAAGTGCTCCCGTTTCTGGACAGCGTTTTGCAAAGCGGTTTGCTGCAAAGCAAGCGTGTTTTTCACGGTTTCAATATCCGCGCTGACCGCGTGATGGTCTTGCTGCCGTTTCCGATACGCTTGGTATTCCTTTTGTTGTCGCCGCTGTGACGCCAATTTTCCTTCCCAAATCGGTGTTTTCTCTGCCAGCTCACGAAGCGCATTCCCTTGCTCAGAAAGATCCGTGATGTTTTTCGTGATCCGCTCCGTTTCCGCCTGCGCCGTTTTTTGCCGCGCTTCCGCCGCCGCGAGTTTCTTTTGATTCTCTTCTTCTTGCCGTGTCAATTGCGCTACTTCATCAAACCAACCGATGACTCTCGTTAACCGCTCTTGCTCCAGTTTATATTCACTTTGCGCGGAACGTTCCGCATTTAAAAATTCTTCTTCTTTTCCCCAGTAAAGAGCCTTCTCTTGCAGTTGTTTTAATTCCGGTTCCCACTCGATTTGCTGCTGACGATATCGGGATCCCTTCGTTTGTTCATCGGTGAGCGCCTGCATACTGTCGGCCATCGTCTCTGCTTTTTGCCAACGCTCCAGTTCTGCGGTCTTTTCTTGCATCATTTCGGACTCGTCGGCAAGTTTTTTCTGCACAGCGAGCGCGGTTTTTTCTTTGCTTTTAAGGTCTTGCCATGTCTGCGCTGCTTGCGCCAACTGCTGTGCTTCTTGGCGAGCTTTTGCCAAGACGAGCTCCGCGTCTTTCGCTTCGTTCAATTCCGCTTGGGTTGTTTGTATGGCAGATTGCAATTCTTCTTCTGTGGTAACATTTTCCGCCCCCAAATCGCGTTCCCGATCGCGCTTCGCCTCTTCAAAAGAGGACGCGAGCGCCTGAGCGCGCTCTTTCAATAACGACGCTACGCGGGCGGCGATTTCCGTCGCAAAAAGTTTGGCCAAAATCTGCTCTCGTTCCGCCGAGCTCGCCAATAAAAGTTGACGAAAATTCCCCTGCGGCAAAAGCACGACCTGACGGAACTGATCGACATCAAAACCGATCAGGTCCAAAATTTTGCCTTGCACATTGCGATCGCCCATCGATTCCAATTCCTTGCCGTCACCTGCGATCTTGACAAATTCCACTTTGGCCGGGCGCTCCGTTGTTCCCGTACCCCTTTGTTTGGTCAGGCGTTGCGCCGGCTCACGCACAACACGATAGCAGGTATCACCGAGTGCAAAATCAAGTTCCACCCGTGTCGGTAACGATGTCGGTGCGTACGCACTGCGCATATTACGCGCGTCACGTTCGCTGCTGGTTTTTCCGTAAAGCGCAAAACAAATCGCGTCGAAAATCGTCGTCTTGCCCGCACCGGTCGGTCCGTGCACCAAAAAGAACTGCCGTTCACCGAGGCGAGTAAAATCAATTGTTTGCGCCGCCACATAGGGGCCGAACGCCTGCATCATCAAACGTAACGGTCTCATGACTCCGCCTCCTGCCATACTTCGGCCATAATCTGTGCCTCGGTTTCATCGAGCGGTCGACCGCCGACATCCTCGACAAATTGCGCAAACATATCCGTATAGGTTAACCGACGAATGTCCGCTGTGGTGCGCTCCCCCTGCTGCGCTTTGAGGCCGATCGGTTCCAGGGCCAGCACGTTCGGAAATTTT
>NZ_CABSTC010000036.1:0-13422 GCF_902480485.1 uncultured Negativicoccus sp.
ACGCTTCCTGTTTTGTTTTCGCCCAATTTTCCGCCGAAGGATTGGTGATTTGTTCGTAGTAATCGGCAACGGCAATGATGCGGGCACCCAAAGGAATATTTACGCCGCGCAGATGTTTGGGAAAACCGGTGCCGTCCCAGCGTTCATGATGATGTCGGATATAGGGAATAATATGCTGGCAAGCCGGAATCGTTTCGAGCATATTGCTGCCGAGATCCGGATGTTTTTTGTATAGGGCTTGTTCGCGTCTCGTCAAGAAAGGCATCTTGTGCAACGCCACTGTCGGCAATGTCAAAAGCCCGATGTCATGCAATAGAGCAGCCGATTGAATCGTTTCGATTTCGGCGGCCGGTAAACCCATTTGAGCGGCAATGCTGGCCGCATAATGCGCGACCTGAATGGAATGCGAGTAGAGTCGGTGGCTTTTTTGGCGCAGCAAAAAAAGCATGGGCTCCATGACTCGGCCCAATTCGCGTCGATCTTTTTGGTATACTTCCGCCGTATGCATTAAATTCAAGGTAAACATGCAAACACCCTTGCTCATTTATGTAAAGAGTATGTTTTTTTAGCCTTATTTCATTATACCCTTTTTTTTCGGTTTAAACGAGATAAAATCTGAGATTTTCGTATGCCGATTTTATATAAGGGAAACGACTTTTTGAACTTGACTTTTTGCAAGCAGGTTTGTAAAATGAGGCAAACTGTTTACGGGTCTGTGGTTGCAAGTCGAGGCCAGTCGCAGGCAAAACGCCCCACGTAAGAAAACAAAAATGTTTTTGAGCATGGTGCGGCTTAGAAGTAAGACCTGCCGGTAAAACCGAGAGGACGAATAGTGACGAGAGAAGCGAAAGTTCCAGCAGGCGAGTGTGGGGGCAAAGACCAGGTCAGCCGATAAACAGTTTTCAAGTTGACAAAGTCATCGTTTTTCGTTAAACTGGAATATATTGAAAATACACGATGAACGGAAAAAGTAAACGTCGGTGTTGCCTCAAGAGAGAGCGGATCGTGGCTGTAAATTCGCTTGGCAACCAACGTTGAAGTGCCTCCCGGAGTGGTGCTGCAGAAGGTGAGTACGCAGCAACGGTAAAGTCCCGTTACGACGATCGAGATACAGCTATCTGTAAAGCAGAGTGGAACCGCGTTTAAACGCCTCTGCAGCAGGTGGTTTTTTTATTTTAAAGGAGCGGCAAGTGAACTTTTTGCAACAATGTCAAAATGATATTCGCGTTGTGTTCGCACGCGACCCTGCGGCAAAAAACTTTTGGGAAGTTATTTTTTGCTACCCCGGTTTGCACGCATTGTGGTGGCATCGTGTATCGCACTGGTGGTATCGGCACGACTGCTTTTTGATCGCGCGCTTGGTGTCCCATTGGGCGCGTTTTTATACGGGTATTGAAATTCACCCCGGCGCGCAGATCGGTAACGGTGTTTTCATTGATCACGGCGGCGGGGTGGTGATCGGTGAAACGGCCGTCGTCGGTGATAATGTGACACTTTACCAGGGGGTAACCTTGGGCGGCACAGGGAAAGAAAAAGGCAAACGCCACCCGACGCTTGAAGATTACGTAGTAGTTGCCTGCGGAGCCAAAGTGCTCGGTTCGTTTACCGTAGGCGAAGGTGCGAAAATAGGCGCCGGTTCGGTGGTGCTTAAGCCGGTACCACCGCACAGCACCGTCGTCGGTATTCCGGGGCAAGTGATTTCCAGTCGAGGGATCAGCCCGTTGCATATCGATAACGATGAAGAGGAAGTTGATTTGGATCACTCCGAATTGCCGGATCCGATTAAAGAAAAAATAACAAATTTGAAAGAGCAAGTCGCACTTTTGGAAGAACGTTTAGCAAAATTGGAGGAAAACCATGCAAGTCGATGAAACGGATTTAAAAAATATTTACGTATATAATACGCTTTCCAAGCAAAAAGAAGAATTTACGCCGATTACTCCCGGGGAAGTGAAAATGTATGTGTGCGGTGTCACGCCGTACAATCATTCGCATATAGGCAACGCGCGGCCGTTTGTGACCTGGGATGTGATTCATCGTTACTTGGAATATCGCGGTTACCAAGTAACACACATTCAAAATTTCACGGACGTGGATGACAAAATTATTAATGCGTCGAAACTGGCGGGCGTGCAATGGAGCGATATTGCCGATCAATTTATCGTGACGTATTTTGAAGTGATGGATGCGCTGCATATTCGCCGGGTGGATCGCTATCCGCGCGTATCCGAGCACATGGATGACATTATTCGCATGATCGAAGGACTGATTGCGAAAGGATACGCCTATCCGTTGCACGGCGATGTGTACTATGACATCTCTACATTTGCGCCGTACGGGAAACTTTCCGGTCGCAATGTGGAAGACATGCTGGCGGGCGCGCGTGTGGCCGTCGATGACGAAAAACGCAATCCGGGAGACTTTGCCTTGTGGAAAGCGGCCAAACCCGATGAACCGTCGTGGGACAGCCCATGGGGCAAAGGCCGTCCGGGGTGGCACATCGAATGCTCCGCGATGAGTACTAAATATCTCGGTGATACATTTGATTTCCACGGCGGCGGCAGCGATCTTATTTTCCCACACCATGAAAATGAAATTGCGCAGTCGGAAGGCTGCACAGGTCACGCTTTTGTTAATTACTGGCTGCATAACGGCTTTATCACGATTGACCAGGAAAAAATGAGTAAATCGCTGGGTAATTTTTTTCTCGTCAAAGACATTTTGGCCAAATACAGTCCGGACGCATTGCGCTTTTTCCTTATCTCCACGCATTATCGCAGCCCGCTGGACTTCAGTGACGAACGTTTGGAAGAGGCGGAGCGGACGGTGGCTCGTCTGGCGGCAACGGTGGCAAAATTGCGGCAGGCGGTCAATCGCGGTCATCGGGAAGAAGATTTCACCGCGCAGGAATTGCGTACGGCGGCGATTGAAGCACGGCACGCGTTTATCGCCGCGATGAATGATGATTTCAACACAGCACTGGCCATCGGCGCGATGTTTACGTTGGTGAAAAATACGAACATCTATCTTGCCGGCAATAACGGCGAAGATGCCCGCGCGCTGAATACGGTACTGGATGTTTTGCATGAAATGATGGATGTCCTCGGCATTTTGCCGCAAATCTGGGAAGAGCCGGAAGTGGACGAGAACGAATTCAAAGAGTTGCTGGAAATGCTCGTCGGCGTTCGCCAACAGGCAATCAATGAAGATTTACCGGAACTGGCGCAAGAAATGACTGAGCGATTTGATGCCCTCGGAGTCGCACTTGAAGCGGAACCTCCGCAACATGCGCCGGAAGCCCGTTACCAGGCTGTGATGCAATCCGTTTTGGCACTGCGTGAACAAGCGCGCGCCGAGAAAAAATATCAATTCGCCGACTTGCTGCGGGATCGATTGGCAGCGATCGGAATTGTGGTTGAAGACGGACCGGAAGGTTCGACGTGGCATCGTCGTGAAATTTAAACAATATTTATATCTGCGTGACGAAGCGATCGAGCGTTTGGCGCAGGGGACGACGACCGAGGAGGAGTGGGATCTGCAGACGTACGCGTTCGTCGGTGACGCCGTTTACAGTGTTTTTGTGCGTACTCATCTCGCCGCGACCGGAATTGCCAAAACGCGTGTGCTGCATGATCTGGCGGCACGTTTGGTGGCGGCGAAAAATCAAAGCGCGGTATTACGGACTTTATGGGATACGCTGACAGAAGAAGAGCGGGATCTTTGCCGCCGCGCCCGTAATCTTTCTCTCCATGCGCCCGCCAGTGCGACGCTTGTCGAATACCAACAGAGTACAGCGTGGGAAGCGTTGCTTGGGTATTGCTATCGTCATGATCAAAAAGAGCGACTGGAGACACTTTTACAAACGGCCTGGCCGATTGCGCAGGAGGTAATGCGACATGAGATCCAAAGCCAAACCTAAGTTCGGCGGTAAACGTCGTGAGCATACCGATGCTTCCGCTCATTACATAGCCGGCCGTCGCGGCGCAGTGGAGACGATTGCCAGCGGGCGCGCTCGCGCGCTCTATGTGCAGACGCCGGTGCGCGGTGATGTGAAAGCGTTGGTTGAAACGGCGCGTAAGGCGGGAATTGCCGTTCATGAGACGGATGCCAAAACCTTACAACAAATGGTGCCCGATGTGCGACAACAAGGCATTGTGGTGGAATTACCGCCGTATGAATACGCCACATTGGAAAGTGTACTGGCGACGGTGCAAAACATGGAAAATGCGTTGGTCATACTTTTGGACGGTGTCGAAGATCCGCATAATCTCGGCGCGATCATTCGCTCCGCGGACGGCGCGGGAGCGGCCGCCGTCATTATTCCCGAGCGACGCAGCGCGGCAGTGACTGAGGTCGTTCATAAAACATCGGCCGGCGCGGTGGAATGGCTGCCGATTGCACGCGTCACCAACGTAGTGCAAACATTGACGGCGCTGAAACAAGCGGGCTTTTGGGTAGGCGGCGCTGATATGGCCGGTGATCTGACGTACACAGAAGCGGATTGGCGCGGCAAAATAGTGATCGTGCTGGGGAATGAAGGAAAGGGCATTTCGCGATTGGTACGTGAAAATTGCGATTTCATGGTACAGATTCCGATGTGGGGGAAAGTATCCTCATTGAATGTATCGGTCGCCGGCGCGCTGATGATGTTTGAGGCGGCGCGGCAACAACGGTCCCAACATGACTGAATACAATTTGAAACCGTTGTGGCTGGTGGACGGCTACAACGTGATTTTTGCCGATCCTGTGTATTGGCGCTTTGAAAAAGATGATCTGGAACACGCCCGGGAATTTTTAGCGGATACCTTGCTCGATTTGGCAAAGCACACGGGGATCGAAGTGGTCTTAGTATTTGATGGCAAAAAGATCGGGCATGCCAGCAAAATAATCGAACGTGCGCCCGGTTTTCATATCGTGTATACGACGGCGAAAACCACTGCTGACAGCTATATCGAAAAAGCAGCCTTTCGCCAGCGTGATAACTACCGCTACATCTATGTGGTGACGTCGGACGGACCGGAGCAGTCGCAAGTCAGCGGCAGCGGCGCGTACCGTAAATCGGTGCGGGATTTGATGCATGACATACGTGCCGATAAAAAGGCGCAAAAAGAAGAACATTCAAACTTCACGCAAAAACAGCGCGTCGCATTAGTAGAGCAGTTGTGCCCCGACGCGCGGGATTTTTTAGAACGGCTGCGCCGCCGCAAATGAATTACGGTGCTTGCGCCGCTAGTTTTATTTAAGTATAATGATTTTGTATATATTGGGTGAGGAGGCGTTCGCATGGAGGCGACGGAGTATTCGTCGGAAATGCCGACGGATGAAGAGTTGGTACTCCGCAGCCAAGCAGGAGACACCGAGGCTCTGGAAGCGATTATTGAACGCTATCGAGGCTTAGCCAAATTGAGGACCCGCTCGTACTTTTTAGCCGGAGCGGAAAGCGACGATTTGGTGCAGGAAGCGATGATCGGTCTGTTTAAAGCGGCGCGCGATTACGACCCTAAATACGGTGCGAGCTTTAAAACGTTTGCCAATATCTGTATTACCCGGCAAATGCTGACGGCGATCAAAGGAGCCACTCGGTATAAACACCAGCCGCTCAATTCCTATATATCTCTCAATCGATCGGTGTTTGAAGAAGACGATGGCGGGCGTCCGCTATTGGAGATGCTGGCAACAGACAACGACAGCGATCCCGAGTCGATTTATTTACGTAACGAGTGGATGGTATCGCTTTCACAAGCGGTGCCGCGCGTTTTGAGCAAGCTGGAATTGCGGGTGCTGCTCTACTATTTGCGAGGACTTTCTTATGAAACGATTGCGCAACGCATCGGTCGTCCGGTAAAAACAGTAGATAATGCGATTCAGCGCATGAAGCGTAAGATGGAATTATATTTTCGAAATCATTAAAGGAAAGGATGAAAACTGTTTTGAAGATGACGTTGATGTTTGCAGAGATGATCATCGCGGTATTATTGATTACCGTTGTGGTTCTGCAAGAAAGCAAGACAGCCGGTATGGGAAGTTCTATCGGCGGCGCGGCAGATACCTTCTTCGGTGGTAAAGCGCGTGGCAAAGATGCGATTTTATCGCGCTTAACCGTTATTTTGGGTATTGTTTTCGCGTTGACTACGTTAGCGCTTGTGAAATACTTGAATACGTACTAACAAAGTCCGCTAAGGCGGACTTTTTGTTTCCGGAGGTGGCGTATGGCAAAACGAGTGATTGACCGAATGCAGGGATACAGTCCCGGACAAATGGTAACGGGCGTATACAAAGGATACGCTACAAATTTCGGATTTTTGATTACCGACGATAAACATGAAGATATTTATATCGGCAAAGAACGTCGCGGTAATGCCATGCACAACGATACCGTACAGGTGGAAGTGCTCGAACGCAAATCACAGGCCGGCAAGTACGAAGGGCAGGTAGTACGGGTCGTCACGCACGCGAATGAAACGGTAGTCGGTACATTTGAATTGCAGAAAAATTTTGCGGTTGTAACGCCGGACGATGAGCGCATGGGGGCGGACATTTATATTCCCGCCGATCAAATGCAAGATGCCAAAAGCGGTGCCAAGGTGCTGGTACGCATCACTAAATGGCCGGAAGCAAAGCGCATGGCAGAAGGCATTATCGAAGAAGTGCTCGGTTACGAGGGCGATAAAGGGTTGGATATCAGCTTGATTATCGCTAGCCACCATATCCCCAAAATATTTCCGAAAGAAGTTCTTGACGAAGCGGAACAAGTTGCGAAAATACCGATTACACCGGGGGATCGGATGGATTTCCGAGATCAGCCGATTATCACGATCGACGGTGCGGATGCCAAAGATTTTGACGATGCCGTATACTGTCGCACATTGGACAACGGCAATAGGGAGCTGGGCGTTCATATCGCCGATGTCAGCTGGTATGTGAAACGCGGTTCGGAATTGGATAAAGAAGCATTTCGCCGCGGTACCAGCGTGTACTTGGCGGATCGCGTTATTCCGATGTTGCCGGAAGTACTTTCAAACGGTGTCTGCAGCTTAAATGAAGGCGTCGATCGCTATACCATGTCCGTGGTCATGGAAGTCAACAAAGCGGGCGAAGTGGTGAACTCTAAAATAGGCCCCGGCATCATTAAAAGTGCTCGTCGGTGTACCTACGCGGAAGTTCGTAAAGCACTGTTGGAAGATATTTATCCGGACAATTTAAAACCACATCTTACGATGCTCAAAACCTGGCAAGAACTGGCGGAACGTTTGATTCGCATGCGTACGGAACGCGGCGCTTTGAGTTTTGATTTCCCTGAATTCAAAATCTTGCTGGATGAAGAGGGTAAGCCGATCCAAATCGCCAAACGTGACCGCACCATTGCCGAAAAAATGGTTGAAGAGGCTATGTTGTTGGCCAATGAAACGATCGCACAGTTTATCTCGAAAGAAAATCGGGTCGCCATTTTCCGTGTGCACCAATCACCGGACAAAGAAAAACTGCAAATGGTTTTGAACCTGTTGCAGGTTTGGGGTGTGCAGATTGAATTGGGCGCGGAAGTAGAGCCGAAAGACGTTCAAAAAATGTTGGCCGTTGCCGAAGAACACGGCATCCAACCGATTATTGAAACAATGACGCTGCGTTCGTTGCCGCAAGCCTATTATGACATCGTTAATTGGGGGCATTTCGGTTTGGCCTCCGAATGTTACACACATTTCACATCGCCGATTCGACGTTATCCGGATCTCGTGGTGCACCGTTTGGTCCGTGAAGTTTTGGCGGGCAAATCGCAGCCGGCGCGCGATAAACAATGGCTAGGGCGCGCGGCGGAGCAGTCTTCGATGGCGGAACGCAGAGCGGTAGAAGCGGAACGTGAAACCAACGATTTGAAACGGACGGAATACATGGCACCGTTTGTCGGCGAAGCGTTTGATGCGACCGTCACAGGACTTGCCAATTTCGGTATATTTGTCGCCCTGGATAACGGCGCGGAGGGATTGGTCCATACCGACGTGA
This sequence comes from uncultured Negativicoccus sp., assembly GCF_902480485.1. Taxonomy (NCBI): domain Bacteria; kingdom Bacillati; phylum Bacillota; class Negativicutes; order Veillonellales; family Veillonellaceae; genus Negativicoccus; species uncultured Negativicoccus sp. The sequence continues at coordinate 7,999 of NZ_CABSTC010000036.1, forward strand.
TCGATAATGGGCAAGGCCATTTTGAGGAACGGGATTATACGTTTAAAGATCATGGCGGACAAACGATTTTCCAGTTGGGTGATACCGTTCGCGTGACATTGGCGAAAGCCGATATCGAACATCGCACACTCGACTTCCTGCTCGGAGAATTTAACTCGCTTGAAGAAGTCGCACAGGCATCGGCGGCCATCCGCAGTCGCAATAAGGGCAAGAGTAAGACGAAAGCGGCGAAAAAGCTGGCCAAGGCGAAACGACTAAAAAATAAAAACGGTAAGCGAGGCAAACGAGGCAAACGCCGCCGTCGCTAGGGAACGGAGGAAATATGGCGCGCGAGAATACACGACAAATTACAGATAACCGCAAGGCAAGACACGATTACTTTGTGCACGAAACGTACGAAGCCGGCCTTGCTCTTTTTGGAACGGAAGTTAAATCCCTGCGTGCCGGCAAGGTGAATTTAAAAGACGGGTTCGTCAGGATACATCAAGGCGAGCTGTGGCTTTACAACGTGCATATCAGCCCTTACGAACAGGGCAATCGGTTCAATCAGGACCCGTTGCGTAACCGCAAGCTTTTGATGCATAAAAGTGAGATCCACCGCTTGTTCGGCAAAGTGCAGCAAAAGGGTTACACGCTCATTCCGCTCTCGTTATATTGGTCGCGTGGCAAAGTGAAAGTTAAATTGGGCCTTTGCACCGGTAAAAAGAATTATGATAAACGCCGCGACTTAGCGGAAAAAAGTGCGAAGCGCGATATGGATCGTGCCCTTGCCGCGCGGCATGCTTGAACAAACAAAACGATTGTGGTATGCTACACTTACTACTTCGGGGACGCACTGGTTTCGACAGGAGTAGTTGTGCTAATGACAGCGGGTCGGGATCCCGGTCATCCCGTTAAACACCGGACTTAACTTACACGCAAACAACGAATTTGCACTGGCAGCTTAATGCCACGCCGCCTTATGTTTTCCTACGGCATAAGCTCGGCGTCAACCGGTAGGATACGCTAACGCGCGCGACTGACGCACGTTAGCGGAAACTCTTCAGTCTAGCGGCGGTCGGCTTGTTCATGAGCGAAGCCGCTGCGAAATCCCGATCATGAACTGCACCCGGAGCGGTTGTTAGGGCAATACTTTTGGACAGGGGTTCGACTCCCCTCGTCTCCACCATACAATCACACGCCAAATGTATTTGGCATAGGATAAATCGATAAAAATGGAAAGAAACAATTCTTTTGCGGGATCGAGGCAACGTAAATGAATTGTTTCTTTATTTATCGCTATTACGAAACTTTTGTGAGAGCACAAAAGATGCTAAAATAAACTCGAATATAAACCTTCCCTTTGCGGGCAGGTAAACTATACAAGCGTGCAAGAGGAAAGGAGAGCGGCATGAAAGCGTTATTGCGCAAAAATCATGACGGTTTACTCTACGACCATCATATGCACATCGCCTATGAAGGGTTCAAACAACTGGGAGATGTGGACTTTTACACCACCGTGCATGCCTTACAAGCGGTGGATCCGGCCACGGTCATTGTCGGCAGTGAACAGGATTTGCACGATCTCTTAACGGGCTGGGACATTGAATGTCCGAATTTGGATTATCCGGAAGAACTGCAGGAATTTCTCGGGCGGAAAATTTGGCCGTCCACGCTTTTTACGATTACGAATGATCCGTCATTGTGGCGCGTATTTATCAAGCCGCGCAAAGAAACGAAACGCTTTATCGGCACTGTCCTGGAAGAAACAAGTGATTTGGTAAAGCTCGGCGGTTTTGTTTCGGATATTGACGTTTGGTGCAGTGAAAAAGTGGAATTTGTTTCGGAGTGGCGCGTCTATGTTTGCGACGGAGTGCCGCTCGGAATGTTCTGGTATAAAGGTAAATGGGATATCACGCCGGATGTAGATATTATTCAGCGCGCGATCGCAGCGTACCACTCCGCACCGCGCGGTTATGCCATCGATTTCGGTGTGGACAGCGAAGGCCGCACATTACTGGTGGAAGTTAACGACGGTTTCGGGTTAGGAAATTACGGTTTGCCGCCGGTACCCTATGCGCAGCTTCTGACGGCACGTTGGCAGGAGCTGACAGCCGATTTGGCAAGGGAATATCAAAAGGAAACAGAAACGCAGGATAGCGATACAGAATCCGCTGCGGAGCAATAAAAAAAGACGCGCAAGCGTCTTTTTTTATTGCTTATTAATCAATCACGGAAGTACGGTTCAAAACCGGAGGTGAATTTCTTTTTCTTGCCGCCTTTGCGCGAAGTGGATTTGTAGCCGCGGTCGTTACGATCATTGCGATCACTGCGATCACTGCGTTCGCGACGTTTGCCGCGACTGAAATTGCGCTTTCCGCCGCTACGCTGATTTTGTCCCGAGCGCGGGCCGCGATGCGCAAAATTACCTTTTTTGCGGGCGAGCGGACGTTCCGCCGTGATGTTGACCGGCGTAGTGTCCGGTTCTTCCGTCAGTAACTTAATCGCCGCCGCGACCAATGTAACGGAATCCAACTCACGCAATAATTCCTCCGCAGAGGCATGGAAACCGTCCAAGTTGTCCTGTTCCGCAGTGCGCACCAAATTGGTCAACGCATTTTTACGGTTGCTTTCAATAACTTGAGACAGACTGGGAATAGCGCGACGGGCAATACGACGACGAATCAAATGTTCGATCGCGCGCAAATGTTCCATTTCGCGCGGTACGACAAATGTCGTTGCCAAACCGGCCTGACCGGCGCGACCGGTACGTCCGACGCGGTGCACGTAGCTTTCCGGATCCTGCGGCATATCGTAGTTGTAGACATGCGTTACGCCGCTGATATCAAGACCGCGCGCCGCCACATCGGTAGCGACCAAAAGATCAATCGTATTTTCACGGAATTGACGCATGACTTTATCACGTTTCGCCTGCGACAAGTCACCGTGCAAACCTTCCGCCGTATAACCGCGTTTCTTTAATGCTTCGGTTACTTCATCGACGCGCCGTTTGGTGCGGCCGAAAATAATCGCAAGCGTCGGATCCTGCATATCCAAAAGGCGGCAGAGTACATCGAATTTCTGGCGTTCCGCTACTTCAATGTAGTCCTGGTCAATCAGATCAATGGTCACTTCTTTCATCTTCATAGTGACATGTTCCGGTTCCGTCAGAAATTTGTCAGCCAATTCACGAATGGCATTCGGCATCGTGGCGGAGAACAGCAGCGTTTGCCGATCCTCCGGCGTAGCGCTGACGATTTTGTTAATGTCATCGATGAAGCCCATGTTGAGCATTTCATCCGCTTCGTCAAGCACAACGAGCCGGATATTGTCGAGTGAAATGGTTCCGCGCTGCATGTGATCCATCAGACGGCCCGGTGTCGCAACAATAATCGGCGGACGTTTGTTAAGACTGCGCAATTGACGGCCCATGTCCTGACCGCCGTAAATCGGCAATGCCCAGTGCGGCAAGTGTTGCGCCAAGCGATTGATCTCTTCTGCCGATTGAATGGCAAGCTCACGTGTCGGCGCCAGCACAAGGGCAAACGGACCTTCCCCTTTGGCCGGTACACGTTCCAGCATCGGAATACCGAATGCCGCTGTTTTACCCGTACCGGTTTGTGCCTGGCCGATCATATCACGGCCGCTCAAAGCGATCGGAATGGCCTCGCGCTGGATCGGTGTCGGCTCTTCAAAACCCATTTCATTCAGGGCGGTAATAATCGGTTTGGATATTTTCAAATTGATAAATTCTTCTAACATCTATTTCCTCCTTTATTCATCAAATATCTATTATATCATGAGATGAGATAAAATCATGCATAAATTCATATATTAATTTGTGCTATACTGAAAATATAAACTTTCCAAAGGGGTGATACGATGCGACGGTGGAAATATTTGGTATTAGCGGTTGGTTTGTCTTTTGGTGTAACAATGACAACAGGCGCGGTAAATTTCGGGATCGGCATCGGTTTCGGTCATCATCACGGCGTCAGCGGTGGAATTTATACCGACATTCCGAGTGAAAGAGATCGTTATGACACGCGCTACCCGCAGTTTGAAAAAAGCTTTACCATTTTACAACAAGCCGGTTTGCAAGGCGAACGCGTCGGTCGCAATGCGTATGAAGTGACGCTTAAAACCGAACCGCAGAAATGGGTGCCTTGTCTGTTAACGGCGCTGGAGCAAGCCGGTTATACAGCGGTGACGGTTACCACAATGGGGGATGAGAACAATCCTTTTTGGATGATTGAGTACCACGACCCGAAAGCGGAATCATTGTGGCGCGAACATCCGGATCTTGCCCTTACTATACCGCAGCGCCTTTTGGTCTATCGGAGCCATGACAAAACACGGCTGCTTTTGCCGAACACGGAAGCGTTGGCATATGATCAGCGCAACGGTAAAGTGTCCGCGGCAACGGAAGTACAAACAAGATTATTGGAGACAATCGTTTTAACATTGTCATAAAAAATCCCCTCCGGGGGATTTTTTATAATCGTATTTTAGTAAATCATAAGTATTCATCATTCCCACGCATCGGTAAAAGAGCCTCGATGATATAATAAAAAAAACACACTAAAGGAGCTGCTATGCGCATTATTCATACGGCCGATTGGCATTTAGGACGAATTTTTTATGAACGTTACTTGACGGAAGATCAGGCGTACACGCTGCAGGATTTCAGCGCATTGGTGCGTGACTACCGACCGGACGCGGTAGTGGTTGCGGGCGATATCTATGACCGCGCAGTGCCGCCTACGGAGGCCGTACATTTGTGGGATGATATGGTAACAGAATTAAGCTACGCCGATATTCCTTTCATCGCGATCAGCGGTAATCACGACAGCACCGATCGCTTGTCATACGGGACGCGGCTTTTGCGCGAAAGCGGTGTCTATATTTACGGCATGGCAGAAGCTGATACCGCGCCTCTTGTGCTTCATGATGCGGCGGGACCGGTGTATTTTTGCCCGTTTGCGTTTGCCGATCCGGCGACGATACGAATCAAATACGATGAACCGCAGGTGCGTGATTATGACAGCTTATTTCGCGTGCAGGCAGAGCGCCTGTTACAACAGGTACCGTCATCGGCCCGGCGTATTGCCGTGGCGCATGCCTTTGTGGCCGGCGGCAGTCCGTCGGATTCGGAACGGCCGCTTTCCGTTGGCGGATCGTCACAGGTAGGAACGGATGCATTCCAAGATTTTCACTACACGATGCTCGGACATTTGCACCGACCGCAAACTATGGCGGAGGGGAAATTACGTTACAGCGGCTCTCTGCTAAAATATTCCTTCAACGAGGCGGAGCAACAGAAAAGCGTTGATTTGGTCGAGATTGATGCGGCGGGAGCGGTGCAGCGGGAGAGTGTTACCTTGCGCAAGTCGAGAAGTGGTTCGGATCAGATCTTGCAAGACTTTCAGCCATGGTCTCGCTCTC
>NZ_CABSTC010000037.1:0-13013 GCF_902480485.1 uncultured Negativicoccus sp.
GAATCAAATTACAGAAATTGTCGGAATTATCAACGGAACTACGAATTATATCCTTACGGAGATGACCGAAAAAAATATGTCGTACCGGGATGCGTTGACGAATGCGCAAAAGCTGGGGTTTGCCGAAGCGGATCCGACGGCAGATGTCGGCGGGTTTGATGCCGCCCGTAAAATTGCGATTTTAAGTTCCATCGGGTTCCGCGCTAATGTGACCAGCGACGACGTCTCTGTCGAAGGTATTGAAGCAATTGACAGTAAAGATATTCAGTTCGCTAAAGAATTCGGTTATGTCATTAAATTATTAGCGGTCGCTCGTCAACAACCAGAGGGCATTGCGGCGGCAGTATATCCAGCGTTTGTACCGCAAGATCATCCGCTGGCCGCGGTGCGCGGTGCGTATAACGCGGTCTACATTGTAGGCAATGCAGTCGATGACATTATGTTTTACGGCAAAGGCGCCGGTTCGTACCCAACGGCCAGTGCCGTATTGGGAGATGTGTTGGAAATTGCTGCTCATTTGCATCATCATACAACCGGCAAAAATGCGTGGCTGAAAGAGAATAATCCGGCACAGTTTATGGATCCCAATTTTGTATTATCATCGTACTATTTCCGTCTCATTGTTGATAATGCGCCCGGCGTTTTGTCGGAGATTTCGCAATGCTTTGCCCAAGACGGCGTGAGCATTAAAACGATGTGGCAACGAGGAAACTTGGAAGAGACAGCGGAAATTGTTATGGTTGTATATCCGGCAGGGGATACGGCTATTCAAAACGTACGGGCAAGGTTGCAAAATTTGAATTGCGTACGTGAAATTGCCAATGTTTTACGAGTGCTTGGGGAAAGCGGCAATGATGAACGTTAAAATTCGCATACCGGCGACGACGGCAAATCTCGGTTGCGGTTTTGATGTGTTCGGAATGGCACTGGACTTATACAATGAAGTTGCATTTATTCCCGGCGAGGAGACTCTTACCGGCGAAATACATGGGGAAGGAGCGGGTACGCTCATATTTAATGAGCAGAATCTTTTCTATAAGAGCATGAACTTTTTCGCCGCTCATTACGGAGTTGATTTACCCCATGGGCATCTGGTGATGAAGCATCGTATTCCCATTGCAAGAGGCTTGGGTAGTTCCTCGGCGGCGGTAGTAGGCGGAGTGTTTTTAGCCAATCAAATTACCGGTCTGCAGCGTTCAAAAGAAGAACTTTTGCCTCTGGTGGTGGAATTGGAAGGCCATCCTGATAATGTTACACCTTGCCTTTTAGGCGGCTTTTGTTCAGCGCATCATATTGATGCCGACTGGCAGATTTCGCAGTTCTCCGTGCCTTCCGACTGGCGTTTTGTAGTCGTATCGCCCCGCTCGGAAGTATCGACGCAAAAGGCTCGGGAGATTATGCCACAGACAGTTTCGTTGCAAGATGCGGTTCAAACCATTTCCGGAGCGGCTGCGTTGATCGGTGCATTGGTGAATCGGCGCCCTCAACTTTTACAAGCGGCATTTGCCGATCGTTTGCACGTACCGTACCGCCTGACGCTTATTCCGCATGGCAAAGAAGTACTGAAAGCTGCTTTGCAGGCAGGCGCGTATGCATCGACTATCAGTGGCTCAGGCAGTACTTTATTGGCGGTTAGCGATGAGAATCATGCCGCTGCCGTGGGAAAAGCTATGCAAATGGAATTTGGTGAAGAGGAAGCGGCGCAGGTGCATATCGTCACAGTTTGCGCCGACGGTGTAGCGTTGATTCCTCTTGACAAAGAGACGTAAAATTAATATTCTATAATAAGATGTCGGGACGTAGCTCAGTTTGGTAGAGCGCTACCTTGGGGTGGTAGAGGTCGCATGTTCAAATCATGTCGTTCCGACCACCTTAACTGGTCCCCTCCTTGTCAGAGGTACCGTGTCAAGGATACATCAGCCAAAGAGGACGGGCTAAGGTCTCTTTGGCTTTTATTTTTTGAACAAAAGGAGAATGATCTAAATGGAAAAAACATTAGTATTAGTAAAACCGGACGGAGTTCAGAAAAAAATCTGCGGCGAAGTGATCTCGCGTTTTGAACGTAAAGGCCTTTCGATCGATGCCATTCGCATGGAACAGATCTCGCCGGAATTAGCGAAAAAACATTATGCGGTACACGAAGGCAAACCGTTTTTTGACGGTTTGATTCAATTCATTACTTCGGGTCCGTTGCTGGCGATGGTAATCAGCGGTGAAAATGCTATTGCAGCCGTTCGCCAAATTAACGGTGCAACGAATCCGATCGAAGCGGTACCGGGCTCGATTCGCGGCGATTTCGCGACTTCGATTGATGAAAATATTGTGCATGCATCGGATGCTCCGGAAACGGCAGCACAGGAAATTGCACTCTGGTTCCCGGAACTGTAAGGAGGCTATTATGGCTAAGGTATACACAAAAACGGGTGATAAAGGGACGACAGCGTTATATACAGGACAACGCCTTCCCAAATATAGCACTCGTGTCGAAACGTACGGGATTATCGATGAAGCACAGGCGGTTTTAGGCATGGCTCGCGCAGCGGCCCAACTGCAAGAAGTCAAAGATGATATTTACTCCCTGCAAAAAGATCTGTGGATACTGATGGCAGATACGGCCAGCCTTGGTAAAGATCCGGACATTACCGATGAACGGGTCGAAGAATTAGAACAAATGATTGATAAGTACGATGCACGTCTGGAGCCGCTTACCAAATTTTTGGTTCCCGGTGAAACCGCGGCTGAAGCATTTCTGAACGTTGCCAGAACAGTAGTGCGTCGTGCGGAGCGCTCTTACTGGAAGTTGCATGCAGAAGAAGGCGAAGAAGTTAACGAAGTTGACATTCGCTATTTAAATCGTCTTTCCGATGTATGCTATATTTTAGGACGTGCAGAGTCAGAATTGAAATAAAAAACAACTCCCACAGGGAGTTGTTTTTTTATTTTATTTCTCATCTGCCGGTTTGCTGTTTTCCTATTCCTTAAGTAAAGTTTCGGCCGGACTGGGATAGAAGAACAGGCAGTGTGTCGGTTGAAACTCTTCACTCGCCGATTTTTTCATAATGAAACGCGTAATTTGCTCTTCAAACGCTATAATATCTTGCGGTTTTATCACAGTATCTTCTACCAATACCGTGATATAATCTTTGACTTCCGGAGCATTTTCGGGAACTTCCGCACGATCCAAAGGGATGCCCAGAATAATTCGGATGGTTGCGGCATACGCATCGTTTGCATCAAAAATAGTAGCGCGATACGTATGTTGCCATAGAGTGCGCATTAAATCTACGCGGTAAGTCTTGTTGTCTGCCATTAATTTCACCTCATTGATTTATTTTTATTATTATAGCCGATTTTACTTAAGATCGCCATAAAGGAGGAAGATGAGTGGGATCCATTACGATGATATTAGGCGGTGCCCGGAGCGGTAAAAGCGCTTATGCCGAAACAATTTTAGCGAAACATCCGGCAGTGAGCAAAGGTTATATAGCAACCGCCCGCGTTTGGGATGAAGAAATGGCTTTGCGGGTACGTTGGCACCGGGAACGTCGCCCCGATACATGGCAAACGTTTATGTATGATTCCCCTAAGTCAAAATCGTTAGCAGAGATCCTACAAGTTTGCGAAGTCTATCTGTTTGACTGTGTTACAATGTATGTAAATAATTTATTAATGGACCGTTTAACGGAAGAGGAGCTTACTCCCGGCAACAACATTTCAAAAGAACGCTTACAGATCGTCACGGAAGCAGTCGAGATGGAGATTCAAAAACTTATCGACACGATTGTTTCCAGTGACAAAGACTTTATTTTTGTTTCCGATGAATTAGGTCTGGGAATCGTGCCGGATAATCCGTTAAGCAGGGTCTATCGAGATTTAGTCGGTTTGGCCAATCAGCGTTTAGCTGCGCAAGCACAACGGGTTGAATTTGTGCTTTGCGGGATTCCGAAACGGATCAAATAAGGAGGACGCATGGCAAAAACAATTATGTTTCAAGGCACCAGCTCGCATGTGGGTAAAAGCATTTTAACGACAGCGTTGTGCCGTATTTTATTGCAAGACGGATATCGTGTGACACCATTTAAAGCACAGAATATGGCCTTGAATTCTTACGTTACGAAAGCCGGCGATGAGATCGGTCGCGCGCAAGTCGCACAAGCGGAAGCGGCAGGGATGGATCCCATCGTGCAAATGAATCCCGTGCTCTTAAAGCCATCCGGAAATCAGACGTCGCAAGTTGTCTTAATGGGGAAACCGGTTGGAGTTTACAGTGCACGTGAATATCATGAACACTACAGTCTGACTGCGTGGGATAAAGTCAAGGAAAGTATGGATTATCTGCGCAACCATTTTGATGTAGTAGTGATTGAAGGCGCGGGCAGTCCCGCCGAAGTGAACCTCAAAGCGACAGATATTGTCAATATGCGTGTAGCGTTGGAATTGGATGCGCCGGTTGTTCTCGTCGCCGATATCGATCGTGGCGGAGCGCTGGCTGCTGTGGTAGGCACTTTGGAATTATTGTCTTCGGAAGAACGTGCCCACGTAAAAGGTATTGTTATTAACAAGTTCCGTGGTGATATTAAGTTATTGGAGCCTGCCATCGATTTTTTGGAAGAGAAAACCAAAATTCCCGTGCTTGGAGTGGTGCCTTACCTGCAAGATTTGGGGATTGATAACGAAGATTCCGTATCCTTGGCAGACAAAAAGCTTTCAGTACAGGCAAAAGAACTTGAAATCGCAGTTTTACAAACACCGAAAATTTCCAATTTTACGGACTTTGACGTATTCAGTCATGAACCCGATGTAGAAGTGCGTTACGTTCGTCGCGGTGACAGTATCGGGCATCCGGATGTGATTATTTTACCGGGCAGCAAAAATACGACAGAAGATCTTTTGTATCTTCAACAGTTTGGTTATGTAGATGAAATTCGTCGTCTTGCTAAAGAAGGTACGCCTGTCATAGGAATTTGTGGCGGCTACCAAATGTTGGGCGAAGAGATTACGGATCCGCAACACGTCGAAAGTAAATACGACCGTATCGACGGAATCGGACTTTTACCACTTTCCACAGAAATGGCAGGAACTAAAACTACCAATCAGGTAAAATTCTCCTGTCGCGACTTTTCTTTTTTGGATCTACATGCGAATTGGGATGACCTTGCGGGCTACGAAATCCACATGGGAAAAAGTGTTTTTACCCATCATGATACGGCTGCTTTTCACATTACTGAACGCAGCCTGCATGAAGTTGATATCCAAGACGGCTTAGTAACCGCAGACGGTAATTGTTTCGGAACTTATATTCACGGTATTTTTGATAATGATGAGTTGCGTCGGGGTATTTTAAACGCATTACGAAAGAAAAAAGGTTTAGCGCCACTTCCGGTTCAATTTCGTTTACAGGAATATAAAGAATCCGAATATGACCGCTTGGCCGCCACAGTTCGCGAAGCATTGAATATGGATTTGGTGTATGAACTGCTGGAATTTGCACCAACGAAAAATCCCATAAAATGACCGCCTACTTATATTGCGCAGTGCCATTTTTGGCGCTGATAGTCGATACTTTCATCGGTGATCCCCGCAGTCGTTTTCATCCGGTTGTTTTGATCGGCAAAGCGATAAGTTTTTGGGAGTCCGTTTTTTTCCGTCCCGCAGCCGGTGCTAAAAAGATGATTTCTGACGGCGTATTTTTGGTTATCGCCGTTTTATTGAGTGTAGCTTTACCGGTGTATATGATTCTGTTCATTTTGGCGGAAATTCATTATACAGCGTATATTATTGGTTGTATTTTCATTCTTTACATCACGATTACACCGCATGCTTTGGCTCGTGATGCAAAAAAAATTTATCGCTGCCTTGCCGATAGAAATCTTCCGGAAGCACGTCGCCAATTAAGTTGGATAGTGGGCCGTGATACAGCACACCTGGAGGAAAGTGAAATTGCCCGCGCTACGATTGAAACCGTAGCAGAAAATATTGTCGATGGGATCATTTCACCGCTATTCTATTTCTGGTTGCTGGGACCGCTGGGGGCCGCTCTATATCGTGCGATCAATACCATGGATTCGATGGTGGGATATAAGAATGAGCGGTATCTGTATTTCGGTCGCGCAGCGGCAAAGCTGGATGATGTGGTCAACTGGGTGCCGGCTCGCTTGACGGCAGGATTACTGTTGGTGAGCAGTGCCGTACTGGGATTTTCAGCTCGGCAGGCCTGGTTGATGATGCGTCGCGATGCGCATACACATCCCAGTCCGAATGGCGGTTACAGTGAAGCCACTGTTGCGGGCGCACTGGGGATTCGTCTGGGAGGCTATAATCAATACCAGGGGAAAACGGAATTTCGGAGTTACATGGGCGATCCCCATGAGAAAATTCAGCGCTTTCATATTCGTAAGACAGTGCAGTTAATGTACGCCAGTACTTTTCTCGGGACGCTTTGTATCACGTTGCTATTACTGCTGGGTGAATTATGAAACCTTTTTTAATCGGATTACAATTTTTAACACGTTTTAAAATCGTTCGTCAGGAAGTGTGGCCGGATGATCAATTCGGTGCTTCCGTTGCATATTTCCCCTTAGTCGGTTTGGTCATCGGAATTTTTCTTGCGCTGCTGTATTGGCTCACCGCAAGTTGGGTGGATTCGTTTTTGATGGCGGTATTGCTTGTCTTAGCCGAAATGATTATTACCGGCGGCTTGCACGCAGACGGATTTATGGACACATGTGACGGCTACTTTTCAGGTCGCAGCCGGGAACGAATGCTGGAGATAATGAAAGACAGCCGCGTCGGCTCGGAGGGGATTGTCGGCTTTGTTTTCTTAGTATTGTTAAAAATCGGTTTATACATGAACATCTCCGGACCGCTTTGGCCGTTACTCATCATCATGCCGCTGATCAGTCGCTGGCTGATGAGTTGGACAATTGTACGTTTTCCTTACGCACGGCCACAAGGAATGGGGAAGGCGTTTGCGGACAATGCTCCTGCATACACATTACAGGTAGCTACCGCTTTCCTTTTATTGGCCATCCCGGTGGCCGGACTTAAAAGCATTTTACCGATGCTTTTTGCCTTTGGTTGGATGCAATGGGCGAATATTCATTTCGTCGAAAAGTTAGGCGGCGTTACCGGTGATACCTACGGTGCCATTACAGAAACATCTGAAATTGTTATTTTATTGATTTGGTTATTGCAGGAACGGATCGGTGTATGGAATTTGTTGTAAAATCTCCGGGAGCATGCGGTGAATTAATTCAGGGGCAAATTGACGGCCAAAACTTTTTAGTTACCTGCCCGATTGAACGGTATTCCATTGCAACAGCATGGCCTAAAACGACCACTCAAACCCATGAGCTTCCGTATAAAGCGCAACAAGCTGTAGCGGTGACCAAAGAGTACTTAAGGATTGTGCGGGATATTGATGTGGTATTGTATTCCGAACTGAAGGACGGTAAGGGTATGGCCTCCAGTTCGGCGGATATTAGTGCCGTTTGTTTAGCGGTTGCCTTAGCTGCCGGACGACATTTGTCGATGCAAGAATTGGCGCGTTTAGCACTGTCTATTGAGCCCAGCGATGCCACCTTTTATCCGGGCATTGTTCAGTTTGACCATTTGCAAGGACATTTTTTACGGCCGCTCGGTCATTTTCCGGAAGCCTATATTTGCATTTTTGATCAAGGCGGAGTGATCGACACAGTAGAATTTAATGCCCGCGAAGATTTGATCAGTAAGCGCGCCGCTAAAGAAAAAGAAATACAAAAAGCCCTTACCTTATTGGTAGAAGGTTTACGTAAGGGTGATATGATAAAAATCGGAACAGCCGCCACAATGAGTGCCTATGCCAATCAGAGAATATTGCCGCGTCCGTATCTTGCAGATTTGGACGCGTGGGGGAAAGCGTTAGGTGCTAACGGCGTTATTGTTGCGCATAGCGGTACCGTTTGCGGTTTACTATTGACAGATCTCAAAAAGTTGGACGATATTCGCAAGGGTCTGTCGGTTGAGTTTGGCAATACACTGACATTTTTAGACTGTGTAAAAGTTTATAATGGAGGCATACATTTTGTCCGCAGATCTTGATGCACTATATACTTCGTTCCAACATGGCGGCAATATTTATGCATTGCCGCCATCTGTACGGGAGCAAGTAGAAGACTTCAGTGCCAATATCAATCCGTTAGGCCTTTCGCCGGAAGGCGTGGAGGCGTTACAGGATTGGCCAACCTTGGCTTTGCATTATCCGGAACCCAATAATAGGACGTTACGAAAAGCACTGTCCCGGTTTTATCAACACGATGAGGCCGGAGTTGTACTTGGCAACGGAGCTACGGAACTTTTATTTACTGTCTTTAGATATTGGCGGCCGTCTACCGTTTGGATCCCTGTGCCGACATTCAGTGAATATGCACGGGCGGCTATTTCGGTCGGAGCGGAAATTCGCCAAATTGCATGGGAAGATATCCCAAACAGTGTGACGAAGATGAGCAAGGGGGAAGTCCTTTGCATTTGCTCACCCAATAATCCGACCGGCGTATATACCGATGTCAGTCAACTAAAGAAGTGGTTACAAGCGGCACGCACACGTGGCGCACGTATTCTGGTGGACGAGTCGTTTATTGATTTTAATCCTGATCTGGATACGGCCAGAAGCCTTGTCGATAAACGGGATGACTTTGTGGTTTTACATTCGTTGACAAAATTTTGGGGCATCCCTGGCTTGCGGGCCGGCGTCATGTTTACTGCGCCGGAATTAGCGGAAACCATGCATGCTGATCTCGACATTTGGAATGTAAATGCTCTGGCGGCTTCTTATTTAAAAGCCGCCTTGAATGATATAGAGTATTTTCAAAATACGCAAAAATTTGTCTATGAGGAAAAAAAGCGTGTATATGAAAAATATACAGCGCTCCCGGAACTTTTTATATATCCGCCTACAGCTAATTTTATTCTGCTGAATTTGCAGAGAAAACTCACGGCTGCTGAACTTACCGAACGTTTATTGGCGCAGGGCTTAATGATTCGCAATTGTGACAATTATCCCGGCCTTGATTCGTACCATGTACGGATTGCTATTCGTCAGGCCGCCGCCAATGACAGGTTGTTTGCGGCTATTTCTAAGGAGGTATCGCAGTCCTCGTGATTACACTTTATTTGATTCGCCACGGTGAAACCGTTTGGAATTTTTCCGGTCAGTATCAAGGCGTGACGGATGTCGCGCTGAGTGATTTAGGGCGTCGGCAGGCACAATGTTTGGTGGATTATTTTGCCGATTTGCCATTAGACGCCATTTATTCGAGTGATTTAGAGCGTGCTGTGGAAACGGCACAACCTTTGGCCATATCCAAAGGTCTTACTGTTGAATTACGTTCGGGATTACGAGAAATTAATTTCGGTGACTGGGAAGGTCTTACCTATGAGCAGATTAATTCCAAGTGGCCGGGAAGCATTGAGCATATGTATGCCAATGCGTCAAGCGTGCGTATTTCCAACGGAGAGTCGTTTGGCGATGTTCAGCATCGTGCCGCGAAAACGATCGAAGAGATCACTCATAATCATCCGGATGAGGCGGTAGCCATTGTATGTCACGGCGGCACTATCCGCTGTATTTTGTGTACTTTACTTGGTTTAGATCTGGACCTCGCCTGGAATTTTCGGCAGGCGAATGCCAATGTTACCATGATCGAATATTATGGCGATCGCAACTTGTTGGCACTTCTCAATGACACGCATCATTTAAAAAAAATTATAAGTTAAAATCATAGTTTTTAAATACTTTTTATGGTAATATTAAGTTGAATAAATATACAGGAAGGCGTTATACATGGTAGCTCAAAATCACCTTCCCAAACCACAGGATCATTCTGCCATTTGGGTGCATAAAGATGAGAACGTCAGATTTCTGAGTGATTTTACCGGTGACAGCACCGAACTTTTAATTACACCGCAAAGACATCTTTTAATCACCGATTCCAGGTATACGGAACAGGCGACGGCGGAGGCTGAAGATTGGGAAGTTGTCAATCATCAAGGACAATTATATGCCACCATCAGTAAAATCTTACAAGAGGAAAATATATCCTTATTATCGGTAGAAGCAAGTTCATTATCGGTAATGGCATATTGGAAGTTGCAAGAACAGTGTCCTGAACTAGTCATAAATAACATCGATTTAGATCCATTGCGTCAAGTCAAAATAGATACGGAGCTTTACTATTTAAAAAGAGCCGCACAAATAGCGGCGAATGCGTTACATGATATTTTACCGCAGATCGCAGCACAACGCACCGAAAATGAAGTACGTATTGCTTTGGAACAGGCCATGCTTGCGCATGGTTCGGAACATACCGCGTTTGCTACGATTGTTGCTTCGGGTAAACGTTCCGCATTGCCGCATGGTACGGCAACCGACAAGCGCATTGAGATCGGTGACTTCGTGACGATCGATTTTGGCGCAGTGTATCGCGGCTATCATTCTGATATGACACGCACCTTTGTGATCGGTTCAGCAAGCGATCGACAGAGACAACTATATGACGCGGTCGCACACGTACAAAGAGAAAGTGTAAAAAAAGTTCGAAGCGGTGTAGCGGCCCACACTATCGATGCATTTGCGCGACAGGAATTCGTGAAGGCAGGGCTGAATCAATATTTCATTCATTCGCTTGGCCATGGGGTAGGGTTGGAAATACATGAGTTACCTACACTATCACCGAAATGTGAAACCGTGTTGGAACCTAATATGGTAGTTACCGTAGAGCCAGGGATATATATATCCGGATATGGCGGTATACGGATTGAAGATACAGTAGTGGTAAAAGAGGGAGAACCTGAGGTAATCACGCTTTTCCCCCATGAATTAATGGAGCTTTAAAAGTCAATAGAGTATTTGAAGTGGAGGCTTAACAGATGATTTCTAGTAACGATTTTCGCCCGGGTGTAACGATTGAAATTGACAATCAAGTATGGCAGGTAGTGGATTTCCAGCACGTTAAACCAGGTAAGGGGGCCGCTTTCGTACGTGCCAAAATCAAAAACTTGCAAACCGGTGCGGTCATAGAACGCACCTTTAACGCGGGTGAAAAATTACCGAAAGCGCAAGTGGATCGACGCCCGATGCAATATCTTTATGCAGACGGTGACAGCTTCAATTTCATGGATACAGAAACCTATGATCAGGTTATGCTGACGAAAGATCAGTTAACGGAAGCTCTGAATTTTTTGAAAGAAAATATGGAAATCACGGTACTGTTCTTTAACGGCACAATTATCGGTGTTGAGCTGCCAAACTCTGTAGATTTGACGGTAGTTGAAACAGACCCGGGAATTCGTGGAGATACGGCTACAGGCGGAACGAAACCGGCAAAATTAGAAACAGGATATGTTGTAAAGGTGCCGATGTTTATTAATGAAGGCGACGTTTTGCGAATTGATACCCGTTCAGGCGCCTACATCGAACGCGCATAATTTTAGAAGTCTACAAAAGCGATGATTTTCATCGCTTTTGTTACATCAAAGGAGATCCATGTCACTTGCAGCAGAGCATACCGAGTGGGGAGATATTCAAATATCCGATCAGGCTCTCGCAGCTATTGTGGGAATAGCTACCAGAGAATTTTCGGATATCGTTGGCATGGAGTCCACATTAATCCATGACATCAGCTCCATGTTCGGAAAAGATCCGAATACACTGGGAGTATCGATTGATTCTAATGAAAACGAAGTAAAAGTGGACCTTTACCTTCGTGTGAGGTATGGTTTGCGAATCCCTGACCTTACTTTGCGATTGCAGGAGGCGGTACGCAGCACTTTGGAAAAGTATACAGGGGTTACCGTACTGGCCATCAATGTATATGTGCAAAGCATTGCTTTTGAACCGATGGAAAGCGTGTCAGACGATGGCACCAAATAACAAAACTACCGACGTAAATATGCAGTTGGCATATAATCTGATGGCCATGAAGATTCGTGATAGGATCATGGCCGAGCCGGGTGTCGCCGCCATTACAGAACATATGATGGATGAATTTATGACATCGCTACCAATGAGTCGCCGTAAGCTGATTCACGGCATTGTTCTAAGCAAACACAAGGATGGTTGGTATATTGCCGTTTCCTTGATTTTGTATTACGGTTATGAAATCATTCCCCTATGTCGTAAGCTGCAGTCAGAAATCATTCAAAAATGGAAAGAAGAAGAGGGAATTACCATTAAAGAAATACAGATTTATATTGAAACCGTTGTAAATGAGGAACCCATATGACCAGAAGACAAGCCAGGATTCAGGCTTTGCAATTGCTCTACAGTCGTGAAATCAATCCTGAGGCGGAAAAATCTGTATTACCGGATCAGGAGAGTAGCGGTCATGATGAATATGCGCAAAAAATAATCACTGCTGTTGATCAAAATCAAACGGCGATTGATGTTCTTATCAATCGATACAGTAAAAACTGGAACACTGCACAAATGAATAAAGTGGATCTGGTGCTACTGCGGATGGCGATTGCGGAAAGTAAATATATTGAGGACGAGGAACTGACACCAGCTATTATCATCAATGAAGCGTTGGATTTAACACGCCAATATTCTACCGATGAAGCCGTACGATTTGTTAACGGAGTATTGGATGCTGCCATGAAAGATTCCTGATTATGCATGCACTCGGCATTGATACCAGTTGTTACACTACATCCGTAGCTATTGTCAATGAAAAATTCGAAGTCGTGACACAAGCACGACGCCTTTTAAAGGTTAAGGCGGGAAAACGCGGTCTTTCTCAATCCGAAATGCTTTACCAACATGTTCGTAATTTGCCGGAGTTGATCATGCAATTGCGGCAAGAATACGCCGGAAAGATAGATGTGATTGGCGTGTCCGCTGTTCCGCGTCGTCGGGAAGATTCCTATATGCCGGCTTTTTTGGCCGGATTAGGAACAGCGCATTCGCTGGCAAGTGTCTTACGTGTTCCTTTGTACCGCTTCAGTCATCAGGAAAATCACGTTTTTGCAGCCATTCG
>NZ_CABSTC010000038.1:0-12556 GCF_902480485.1 uncultured Negativicoccus sp.
ATTTAGCGATTATTTATGCCGATGCCATTCGCGGTACGCCGCTTCTGGTGCAAATCTTTTTGATTTATTTTGCACTGCCGCTTTTAATTCACCAGCAGATTAATCCTTTTACCGCCGCTGTTATTGCATGCAGCATCAACAGTGGTGCGTATGTTTCGGAAATTTTCCGCGCGGGTATCCAGGGGATTGACGCCGGTCAAATGGAGGCGGCCAGGTCGCTGGGACTTACATGGTGGCAAAGCATGCGCCTGATTATTTTACCGCAGGCGTTTGGTAAAATTTTGCCGCCGTTAGGAAATGAATTTATTGCGATGCTTAAAGACACCTCGTTGGTATCGGTCATCGGTTTTGAAGAGTTGACTCGTCGCGGTCAGTTAATTATTGCTAAAACATACGGGTCCTTTGAAATTTGGACCACGGTTGCGATTATTTATTTAATCATGACGGTCTCCATTACACAGTTGGTGGCTTTCTTGGAGAGGAGAAATACGATTCATGATAAGCGTTAACCATTTATATAAAGATTTCGGCTCGTTGAAGGTGCTAAAGGACGTCACTTTCTCCGTTGCGGAAAAAGAAGTCGTCGTTATTATAGGGCCCTCCGGATCGGGTAAGAGTACCGTTCTGCGTTGCATCAATTATTTGGAAACACCGACATCCGGGTCCATCGTTGTGGATGGCTTAGATCTTTCCAATAAGGCGAACTTAAATGATGTCCGTAAAGAAGTCGGAATGGTTTTTCAACGGTTTAATTTGTTTCCGCATAAAACGGTGCTGGAAAATATTATTTTGGCGCCGATGCAGGTGCGCAAAGTAAGCCGCGACGAAGCGGTTGAAAATGCACGCAAGTTACTGCAAAAAGTCGGTCTTGCCGATAAAGAAGGCGCTTATCCGGAACAATTGTCCGGCGGTCAGCAACAACGTGTCGCGATCGCACGTGCATTGGCGATGACGCCGAAAGCACTTTTGTTTGATGAACCGACTTCCGCGTTAGATCCCGAAATGGTGCGTGAAGTATTGGATGTCATGAAAAAACTTGCTTTCGAGGGCATGACGATGGTTGTTGTCACTCATGAAATGGGCTTTGCTCGCGAGGTGGGTGACCGCGTAATCTTTATGGATGACGGTATGCTGATTGAAGAGGGAACGCCGGAACAGATTTTTACCGCACCTCGGGAAAAACGTACGCAGTCCTTTTTGTCTAAAATTTTATAGAAACAGACGAACATACAACATCATCATTAAAAATAAATTGACAATTTGTATTGTATTATGCTAGTATACTAAAAGTAACCGCATGTGCGGTAGTTGTTTTGTGTCAGGAGGAATTGGCATGCAAGGTAAAGTAAAATGGTTCAGCGCTGAAAAAGGCTACGGCTTCATCGAACGTGAAGATGGTGGCGACGTATTTGTACACTTCTCTGCAATTCAGGAAGATGGTTACAAAAGCCTCAGCGAAGGTCAAGAAGTAGAATTCGACATTGTCGACGGACCGCGTGGACCGCAAGCTGCGAACGTTTATAAACGTTAAGATTTTCTTTTCAAATATAAACATCAATAAACACATCCTTCGGGATGTGTTTTTCGTTATAAAAAGGATAATGCTTGTCGATGGCGAATATATTATTAGGCAAGAAAAAAGCTATGCAGGGAGGAAATCATATGAAACTATCAGTTCGCGGTAAAAGTATGGATGTAACACCTGCTTTGCAGCAGTACGTTGAAAAACATACGGATAAGATTCAACGCTACTTCGACAAAGAGATTGTTTTGCATGTTCTTTTGTCGGTCACCAAAAACACGCAAAAAGCCGAAGCGACAATGCAGGTGGATGGCATTTTCATTCGTGCCGTAGAAAAATCGGCAGATATGTACAAGTCTATTGATGTCGTTTTTGACAAATTGGAACGCCAAATTCATAAATATAAAACACGTTTGGCTAAACGGTTCAAAGGTCGTCAGGTCTTGAATGATAAATTTCTCACGCCCCATACTCCGGCGGGCAATGAAGCGGAAAGCGAATCGTTCGAAGTGGTTCGCCATAAAAGTTTTGACATGAAACCGATGTCGACGGAAGAAGCGATTCTGCAAATGAGCCTTTTGGATCACGATTTCTTTGTCTTTAAAAATGAGGAAACCGATCTGATTTCCGTTATTTATAAACGTGATGACGGAAAATACGGAATTATTGAAACAAAAGAATAAAAAACACAAAAAAGAGGGGTTATAACCCCTCTTTTTTTGACTACAAAATTGCCATCTGATACAATAAATTAGATATGTCCCGAGATAGAGGGAAAATGATCAAAGGGAGTGGGAATTGGTGTTTAGCTTTTTAGAAAAATTGTTTGGCGGCTCACAAAATAGCCAACTGAATAAAATGCGCAGTACAGTGGCCGAGATCAATGCCATGGAGGACAGCATCAAACAATTGAGCGATGCGTCTTTGACGGCCAAAACCGATGAGTTCAAGCGTCGTCTAAATGACGGCGAAACATTGGATGATATTTTGCCGGAAGCGTTTGCCGTTGTGCGCGAGACCTCGCGCCGCGTATTAGGCATGCGCCATTTTGACGTGCAGCTTTTAGGCGGCATGGTCCTTCACAGCGGTAATATCGCCGAAATGAAAACGGGCGAAGGTAAGACGCTGGTTGCGACATTGCCGGTATACCTGAATGCGCTTACCGGTAAAGGCGTGCATGTTATTACCGTCAATGATTACCTGGCCAAGCGCGACAGTGAGTGGATGGGTAAACTTTACCATGCACTGGGGCTTTCTGTCGGTTTAATTGTTCATGATCTGGACTTTGCGCAACGCAAACAAGCATACGCAGCCGATATTACCTATGGAACTAATAATGAGTTCGGATTTGATTATCTCCGTGATAACATGGTCATTCATGCCGAACAAATGGTGCAACGTCCGTTGCATTATTGTATCGTCGACGAAGTGGACAGTATTTTGATCGATGAAGCGCGTACGCCGCTTATTATTTCCGGCCCCGGCGAACGCTCTACGGATCACTACTACACGATGGCGAAGGTGGTACCGAAGCTGATCAAAGATGAAGACTACACGATCGATGAAAAAGCAAAAACGATTGCTCCGAC
Source organism: uncultured Negativicoccus sp. (assembly GCF_902480485.1). Taxonomy (NCBI): domain Bacteria; kingdom Bacillati; phylum Bacillota; class Negativicutes; order Veillonellales; family Veillonellaceae; genus Negativicoccus; species uncultured Negativicoccus sp. Next base: position 3,112 of record NZ_CABSTC010000038.1, read on the forward strand.
CGAGCAGGGTATCGCCAAAGTTGAAAAAATGCTGAATGTAGAGAACCTCTACGATTCGGAAAACCTTGAATATAATCATTTGCTCGTCCAGGCCTTGCGCGCCCATGCGATGATGGTTCGCGATAAAGACTACGTGGTCAAAGACGGCGAAGTCGTTATTGTCGATGAATTTACCGGTCGCTTGATGTTCGGTCGCCGCTATTCGGACGGTTTGCACCAGGCGATTGAGGCGAAAGAAGGACTAAAAGTTGAACGCGAAAGCCAGACGCTGGCCGCGATTACTTTCCAAAACTACTTCCGTATGTATGACAAACTCGCCGGTATGACCGGTACCGCGAAAACGGAAGAGCAGGAATTCATTAAAATCTACGGTTTGGAAGTATTTGTCATCCCGCCGAATAAGCAAATTCAGCGTGTTGATATGGCGGATGTGATTTATAAAACCAAAACGGCCAAATATCGTGCGGTTATTAACGAAATTCAGAAACGCTACGCGAACGGACAGCCTCTATTGGTCGGCACAACATCTATTGCGCAGTCGGAAGAACTCAGCCGTATGCTCAAAAAACTGGGAATTCCGCACAACGTTTTGAATGCCAAATTCCATGAACAGGAAGCGGAAATTGTTGCACAAGCCGGTCAAAAAGGGCAGGTCACGATTGCCACCAACATGGCCGGACGCGGTACCGATATTGTTTTGGGTGAAGGCGTACCGGAATTAGGCGGTTTGCATATTATCGGTACGGAACGTCACGAAAGTCGTCGTATCGATAATCAGTTGCGCGGTCGTTCCGGTCGTCAAGGAGATCCGGGCTCTACGCAATTTTTCCTTTCACTGGAAGATGACCTGATGCGTATCTTCGGCTCCGACAGTATTTCCAAAATCATGGATAAACTGGGAATGGAAGAAAACGAAGAAATTCAGAGCAGTCTGGTTACGAAATCCATTGAAAAAGCACAGAAGAAAGTGGAAAATCGCAACTTTAATATCCGCAAATACATCCTTGAATACGATGATGTCATGAACCAGCAGCGTGAAGTACTGTATGATCAACGCCGCCGAATTTTGATGGGTGAAGATTTGAAAGATCAGATCCTGTCTATGACCGATCGAATCATTTTGGATGCAATGAACCGCTTCGCGGATGAAAAATTATATCCGGAAGAATGGGATTTTCCGGGACTGCTCAAACACTTGGAAAGCTATTACCTCGCACCGGGACAAATTACGCTGGCGCAGATTGAAGATTTAAGCCGTCAGGATATTCTGGATTTACTTTTGGATACCGCGCATCGTATGTACGAAGAGCGCGAAAAACAAATCGGTTCGGAAAACATGAGGGAGCTGGAAAAAGCGATTCTGCTCAAAGTGGTCGATGCCAAATGGATGGATCACTTGGACGCTATGGATATGCTCAAAGAAGGGATCGGCTTGCGTTCCTACGGACAAAAGAATCCGTTGGTCGAATACAAGTTCGAAGCTTACGAAATGTTCCAGGAAATGATGCAGTCGATTCAGGAAACGGTTGTCATGTATCTGTACCATATTCAGATTACGTTTATGCAACCTGTGGAAACCGAAGATCATCTGGAACACGCGACATCGCACCTCGGCGATGAACCGGCACCGATTGAACCGGTGGAAAAGAAATTACAAAAATAAGGATGTGATGACCACATGCTGGAAGATTTAAAACAGCCGTTGGAAAGTTTGAGAGAGAGAATCATAGAAATCAGGGATTCACTTTGACCTGCCTATACTAAAGGAAAAACTGGTCAATTACGATATCAAAATGAGTGATCCGAACTTCTGGAATGATGCCGACAATGCGAAAAAAGTTTCCAAAGAAGCCACCGATTTGAAAGACACGATCGAAACGTATGAATCGCTTTCGGAACGCATTAAAGAAGTGGAACAACTTTGGCAGCTGGCGCTTGCGGAAGAGGATACTTCGCTGGAAGAGGAAATTCAAAGCGAATTGGAGGAGCTTTCCGCTATCGTCGAGGCCAAAGAGATCGAGCTGATGTTGTCGGGCGAATATGACGGCAATAACGCGATTTTGACACTGCATGCGGGAGCCGGCGGTACCGAAGCGCAGGATTGGACACAAATGTTGTTACGTATGTTCACTCGTTGGGGTGAGCAGCATCACTTCAAAGTGGATCTGGCCGATATTTTGCCCGGCGATGATGCCGGTGTAAAAAGTGCGACTGTCACTTTTGAGGGCAAAAATGCATACGGTATGTTGCGTGCGGAAAAAGGCGTACATCGCTTGGTGCGCATTTCACCGTTTGACGCAGCGGCACGGCGACATACCTCGTTTTCCGCGGTCGATGTCATGCCGGAAATTGCTGATGATGTAGTCGTCGATATCAATATGGACGAAGTTCGTGTGGATTATTTTCGCGCCAGTGGCGCAGGCGGTCAGCACGTCAACAAAACGAGCTCTGCCGTGCGAATGACGCACTTACCTACCGGTATTGTGGTGCAATGTCAAAATGAACGTTCCCAGATGCAAAACCGTGAGCAGGCCATGCGCTTCTTGCGGGCGAAATTGTTTGAATTGGAATTGGAAAAACGCGAGCAGTTGCGTAAAGACATTGGCGGTTCGCATGAAGCTATTGAATGGGGTAGCCAGATTCGTTCCTATGTATTCCATCCGTATACGATGGTAAAAGATCATCGTACCGGTGTAGAAACCGGTAATGTGCAAGCGGTTATGGATGGTGATTTAGATCCGTTTATCGAAGGCTATTTAAAACAGAAAATGAAGAAATCTGAGGCGAAACCATGAAAAAATTTCTCCTGCTTATCATCATTCTGCTTCTAATCGTTTTTGGGATAGGCTGGTTCGCATTACCGAAAATGGTAGAAAGCGGCCTGGAAGGCTATCTGGCGGAAAAAGTGCCGTCGGAAAAAATTGAAGTCAAAATGGATTTACAAAATCCGCTGCTGCTTCTTGCGGGAACGGTGAGCCATATTCGTGCCGACGGCTCGCGGGTAACGTTAGATCCATTGACGTATGATCACTTGACAATTGATTTAAACCATGTCAAATTCAATATGCTTAAATTAGTTACCGAGCATCGTTTTGAGCCTGAATCTATCGGCGGCGGTACGTTGGGGGCGACATTGACCGCAGCGGATTTGCAAACCTACCTGCAGGGGCGCGTCGATAATATTGATAATTTACAAGTAGAAATCGATGATCGTCAAATCAACGTTACCGGCGATGTCGACTTGGCCGGATTATTATCCGGTACGGTCTTGGTTTCAGGCGAGCCGCTTTTATATGACAATGTCCTGCAAATTCGACCGACTGATTTGAAATTTAACAATATGGGCTTTGCCGGTGTTACGACTAATTTCATGAAACCGATTAAGGTGTATGATTTCCGTGATTTCCCATGGCCGGTTACGGCAAATAAAGTAGAACTCAGTAATCACAGCGTCGTTATGACGGCGTTGGTTCGTTAGGATGTGCCGATGTTTGATTATTTGAAAAAGTATGCGATTTTTATAGCATTGTTGGGAATTGCATTCATAGCTGCAGGTGCCATCAATTGGCAACGAATGGTTGTCGAAGACGCCAATCACAGTGTAGAGATGGTTTATGATTACGGGCATGTCACGCAACTTGCGGCAAGCGAAGGTAAAACTGTAGACGAGGCGCTCGCCCTGTTCCGCAAGGCAGGCGTCACGTCTTTTGCCGTTTATGACGCTACCGTTGAAAAACTTGTCGATACCGGTTATGTAAAGATAGTATCCCAACTTTCAACAGAGGATAAAGCGCGCTTAGGCCTGACTCCGGAGGCCATTGTCATGACGGCTACCGGGAAACCGGGTGCAAATGAACGTTTGCAGGAGGCAAGCGAAGATTTGATTTTGCGACTGCCACAAGGCGCCGTGACAAAAGTTACATCCCCGGACGGAAAATTCATGCTGGCGGTTAAGGACATTGACGAAAATGCTCTCAATCAAATGAATCTTGGTATTTCGTCTGCTGAAATAAAAGACATTCAGAACCGCGGTTTCGGCGTGGTTGTACGCCCCAAAAATTATACTGCTATGACTAAGGCGAAGGCGGATCATTTTCTGACACGCTTGGATGCAAATGAACCTGTGCGCGCTATTATTTTTGTCGGCCAGGAAGCATTCGGATACCCGGACCAGATGGATTATATCGGCGAAGGATTAAAGGCACGCGACATACCGGTGGCGTTGCTGGAATCGCCGACACAGTTGCAATTTGAAAAGCAGCTGGGCGCCGTAGATATGGTGAAACACCTGGACTATTATGGTGTGCGCGCTTATAGTATGTTTCGCGATGAACTGGTGAAATTGAGCGCGGAGGAGGCTTCGCAGCGCCATTTCATCAGCGATACGGAACGCAATATCCGATTGAATTTGTTTTCTACGTATAAACGACCGATTCCCGGCAAGACTCTTTTGGAGTCGGACGCGAGCTACATCGCTTTAACGGCTGAAAAACTACAGGCGCACGGTTACACACTCGGTAAAGCAAGCATCATGCCTCATTTTCATGAAAGTCGCGCTTTACAGTTGCTCGTATTATTGGGTGTGGGAGCATTAACCGGAGCGGCGTTTTGTGCATTGACGGGAGCGCGCCGAAAAATCGGTTATGGGCTGGCACTGCTTACGTTTATCGGTTTAGGAACTTTGCTTTTCACCCACTGGCAAATTCTTGCCCGTCAGGTAGCAGGCTTGTTGATTGCGGTGACTACGCCAACGGTAGCTATGCATGGTGTTTTCCGCTATTGGCAGCAAGTCGATTGGCACGAAATGGAATCGCGTTGGAGCTTATTCGGGAAAGCGATCGTACAATTGGCGCTTGTCAGTCTGTTTTCTCTTCTTGGCGGCTGGCTTTTAAGTGCGATTCTGGCAGCGACGCCTTTCTTTATGGAAATGGAAATTTTCCGCGGCGTTAAAGCGGCATTTTTATTGCCGGTTATATGTGTAGTTATTTTATATTTACGCATTTTCCCGACGTTTCGCACTCACGCGTACGAGAATTGGCAAGATTTTCCGGATTTTGCTGCTCGGTTTTTACACCTGCCGGTACGCGTAGGAACCCTGATGTTGGCCGGATTTATCGGCATTGCAGGACTGATTTTCATCGGCCGCAGCGGTCATGAAGAAGGAGTACCGGTATCGCAGTTGGAAATTTCATTACGACGTTTCTTGGAATCAACGCTTGCGGTGCGTCCACGGTCAAAAGAATTCTTGATCGGACATCCGGCCTTTTTGCTTGTACCTCTTGCTTCGGTGAAACGTTGGCCGCAGTGGTTGCACTTCTTATTGGTCATCGCTGCGGGTATTGGCCAAGCTTCGATAGTAGAAACGTTTGCACATATGCGCTCCCCGTTATGGATGAGTACGTTACGGGGTGTGAATGGTGTATTGATTGGTATCTTAGTAGGGGTTATTGTGATTCTAGGAACTTATGTGTTAAGTGCATTGAACGGATACAGGAGTCGGGCGAATGAAGAGGCCTAGAATCCTTATATCCGGTTATTACGGATTTGGAAATGCCGGCGACGAAGCGATGCTGACGGCTATTTTGGGCGCATTGTATGAACGTGAACCAAACGCAGTGGTAACCGTCATATCCGGCAATCCTGCACGCACACGTGAAACCCATGGCGTGCAGGCCATTTCACGCCTGGCAATGCCCCGAATTTTACGTGAAGTAAGTCGTTGTGATTTATTGATCAGCGGCGGCGGCAGTTTGTTGCAGGACGTAACGAGTAAACGTAGCTTGTATTATTATTTGGGCATTATCCGTCTGGCACTTTGGTGTAAAAAACCGGTATTCTTATATGCGCAGGGCATCGGCCCGTTGTTCCGACCGGCGGCGCGCAATACGGTACGAGATGTCTTAAATCGCACGCAAGCGATTACCGTTCGAGATAAAGGATCGCAAGAACTTTTGACTGAACTGGGTGTTACAACCCCACCGATTACCGTGACAGCGGACGCTGTGTTGGCGATGCATCCGGGGGATCCTGATATCGGCCGCATGTTAATGCGACGGTACGGTATTTCCGGCATTGCACCGAAAATCGGCGTGTCGGTGCGTGAATGGCGTGGAAACGGTCAGTATAAGCAGAAACTTGCACAAGCCTGCGATGAATTACAGCACCGGACAGACGGCCAAATTATTTTTGTACCGATGCAGTATCCGGAAGATAAAGTTGCGGCTGAAGATATTGCAAGTGCCATGAAGAAACCGGCTGTAGTTTTGGACGAAGCGTATACCACAGCAGAACTCATGGGAATTATCGGCGCCCTGGATGTGCTCATAGGTATTCGTCTACATGCGCTGATTTTTGCCGCTTTAATGGGAGTTCCTTCGGTGGGCATTTCGTATGACCCGAAAGTAGATCGTTTTTTGGAAAGCGTCGGTGAAAAAGCCATCGCAACCATTGATACTGTGGATGTCGATGCATTGGCAGAACTCACTTTGAAACGTTTACAGCAAGGTATTTCCGATACGGAGCGCAAACAAGTAGCGATCTTGCGTTCCCGCTCGGAAGCAACAGCAGATTACGCACTCCGGTTATTGGGAAGGGAGAAGCATAATGACAGCACTCACAGATAAACAATTTAAAGAGGTCACAACCTTTGCCCGGCAAATGCGTCGTGATATTTTAAAAATGGTGACAGACGCGAAAAGTGGGCATCCCGGCGGATCACTGTCGATTACCGATTTGCTGGCATTGCTTTATAACGTGGAAATGAATATCGATCCCATGGATTCGCATCGTCCGAATCGTGATCGCTTGGTTCTTTCCAAGGGTCATGCTGCGCCCGGCTTGTATGCTGCCTTGGCCGGAAGAGGTTTTTTTGCCAAAGAAGAGCTTTGGCATTTGCGCAAAATTGATGCCATGCTGCAAGGCCATCCGGACATGAAGCATACGCCGGGGGTAGAAATGACGACAGGCTCTCTTGGACAGGGCTTCAGTGCAGCATGCGGTATGGCCTTGAATGCAAAGCTTGAAAATGACTTGTATCATACGTTCGTTATTGTAGGTGACGGTGAATCGCAGGAAGGGCAAGTCTGGGAAGCCGCAATGTTTGCGGGCCATTATAAACTGGATACCTTGACGGCATTTATCGACTTTAACGGACTGCAAATTGACGGTAAAATTACCGATGTTATGTCGCCGTTACCATTACCGGATAAATTCCGCGCCTTTAATTGGCATACTGTTGAAGTGGACGGTCATGATATCAATGCGCTGCACGAAGCAATTACCGAAGCGCGAGAAACAAAAACTATGCCGACTGCTATTATTATGAAAACCGTAAAAGGCAAAGGAATTCGTGAAATGGAGAATCAGGCAGGTTGGCACGGCAAAGCTCCATCGCTCGAAGAATACAACTTGTATATAAAAGAATTGGAGGATGAATAATGGCCAAAGCAACGCGCGATGCATACGGCGAAATCCTGAAAGAATTGGGGGCCGAGAATCCAAAGATTGTTGTTTTGGATGCTGATTTATCTTCATCCACCAAAACAGCAGAATTTAAAAAAGTCTTTCCTGAACGGCATTTTAACTGCGGTATTGCTGAGCAAAATATGATGGGAGTTGCCGCGGGTTTTGCGACAACGGGCAAAATTCCTTTTGCTTCGACGTTTGCTGTATTCGGCGCCGGCCGTGCCTACGAACAAATCCGAAATTCTATTTGCTATCCTAAGCTCAACGTTAAAATTGCGGTGACGCATTCCGGTCTGACTGTCGGTGAAGACGGAGCGACGCACCAGATGCTTGAAGACATTTCATTGATGCGTACATTGCCGAATATGACAGTAACCGTTCCCGCGGATGCCGCCGAAACGAAGGCTATTATTCGCTGGGCCGCTGACTATGAAGGTCCGGTTTATATTCGTATGGGGCGTGCCAAAGTGGAGGACGTTATGCCCAAAGGCTGTACGTTTACACCGGGCAAAGCGACATTATTGCGTGATGGCGCCGATGTAACGCTTATGGCGTGCGGCGTTATGGTGGCACCGGCATTAGAAGCAGCGGAAATTCTTGATGCGGAAGGCATTTCGGCAAGAGTGGTCAATGTGAGCAGCATTAAGCCGATTGACGCGACGGCCATTCAGGAAGCGGTCAAGATGACCGGTGCGATTGTTTCCTGCGAAGAACACAATATCATTGGTGGTTTAGGGGCGGCGATTGCCGAAGTGTTGGTACAATCTACGCCGGCGCCCATGGAAATGGTAGGTACTAAAGATACTTTCGGGGAATCCGGAACACCGGATGCGTTGTTGGAGAAGTACGGTTTAACGGCAGCACATATTGTACTAGCCGCGAAACGTGTTATCAGCCGAAAGAGTAGGGTATAATGATCCGCTTTGAAAAAGTTACCAAACGATATGGTAATAACATCGCGTTGCGAAATTTAAATTTACATATTGAAAAAGGTGAGTTTGTCTTTCTCGTCGGACCGAGTGGGGCGGGAAAATCTACTTTTATTAAGTTACTTTCCCATGAAACAGTGCCGGATGAAGGCAAAGTTTTCGTCGACGGAATTGAAGTCAACCGTTTGAAAAAAAGCAAGATCCCGTATCTGCGTCGTAAGCTTGGGATTGTTTTTCAGGACTTCCGCCTTTTGCCGAACAAAACGGCATTTGAAAATGTCGCTTTTGCTTTAGAAGTCATGGAAGTTTCGCGCACCGAAATCAAGCAGAAAGTACATAATGCGTTGGAACTTGTCAATCTGACAGCTAAAGCCAATCAATTACCCGCCAATTTGTCGGGGGGGGAACAGCAACGTGTAGCGATTGCCCGCGCACTGGTTAATCGCCCGGTGGTATTAATCGCTGACGAACCGACAGGAAACTTGGATCCGGTCACAGCACAAACCATTATGCAGTTGTTTAACCACATCAATCATCTCGGCACCACGATTATTATGGTGACGCATGCCAAAGAACTCGTTAATCGTATGCATAAACGTGTTCTGACGATTGAAGACGGAGAGATTGTGCGTGATGTACAGAAAGGGGCTTACGATGAAATTTAGAACCTTTTTGTACTTCCTCAAAGAAGCATTTCGTTCGTTCTTTCGTAACGGCTGGATGACAATCGCTTCGATTTTGACAGTGACCTTGTCTCTGTTTATCTTAGGTATGTTCATGACTACGGTCTGGAATTTAAATCACGCTGCTTCTTACCTGGAAAATCAGGTTGAGCTAAGTGTGTATTTAAAAGACGGATTGACGTCAGAGCAGATTCATGCAGTGGAACAGAAAATTAAAAGTGTTCCTCAGACCAAGTCCGTAGCTTTTGTAAATAAGGATCAGGCACTCGCGGAATTTAAAGATCGCTTGGGTGATCAAAGCTACCTGTTGGATTCGTTAAACGGCAATCCGTTGCCATCTTCCTTTACGGTCGTTTACGAAACACCGGA
>NZ_CABSTC010000039.1:0-12502 GCF_902480485.1 uncultured Negativicoccus sp.
TGGGTACCAATACCGAGCCTGCCGCGACTAACGCATTTACCGTCAAAAGTCCCAACGAAGGCGGGCAGTCGATTAAGATATAATCAAATTTCTTTTTCAGTTTATCCAAGGCGTCACGTAATTTTGTTTCACGTGAAACCATGTTGACCAATTCCACTTCCGCGCCCGCCAGCGCAATCGTCGCGGGCAAAACGGATAAACCCTCCACGGCGGTTGGCACGCATGCTTTTTTGGCGGATGCCCCTTCGATCAGCACTTCATAACCGGAGCTCTCGATTCGGTCTTTGTCGATCCCCAGGCCGCTGGTCGCATTTCCCTGCGCGTCCATATCCACTAACAGTACGGCTTGACCGGCTGCCGCCTTTCTGATTCATGATGGCAATAATTTTGCCCACCGTGGCACCTCCATTTCTATTCGTACTTTATAGTATACCATACCGATCGACGCCACTTCGTCAAAAGTCGATTTGTTTTTTCTTCCGTCCGCATAAAAAAAGACCGTCCGCAGACGGCCTTTTTATCCGAATAAATCTTCCAAGGTCATGTTTTTGTCTTTCGCCAAGACTTTTTGCCAGTGCTCCAAATGTTCCTTTTCCGCGCCGGATAGTTCCGGGAATTGCGGATCTAATTGTTTCAACAGCTGTAAGGCCGCCAAGTAACGCGTGTACCATTTCTTATCCGCCGGCAATATATACCAGGGCGCGTACTTCGTCGACGTAGCCTGAATCATATCCGCATACACATGCTGATAATTGTTCCAATACTTGCGTTCATTGATATCGGCCATGGAAAATTTCCAATTTTTTTCCGGCCGTTTGATCCGATCAATCAGCCGCTCCGCCTGCTCCTCTTTAGAAACGTGCAAGAAAAACTTCAGCATAAAATAGCCGTTTTCATATAAGTAGCGTTCCCAATCATTGATTTGGCGGAAGCGCTCCTGCCAAAATTCCCTGTCGATTTCGACATCGCTGCCCGGAAAATTCTGATCTTTTAATAAATTGTGTACGCGCGTAACGATGACGTCTTCATAATGGGAGCGGTTGAAAATGCCGATTTCGCCACGCCGCGGTAAAGCCCGATTGACGCGCCAGAGATAATCGCGATCCAACTCCTCACTCGACGGCTGTTTAAAGTTGGCAACACGTACGCCTTGCGGATTGAGAACGGTGTAGACATGCTTGATAAGACCGTCTTTACCCGCCGCATCCATCGCTTGCAAAACGACGACAATGCCATGTTTATTTTCGGCATAAAGTCGTTCCTGGTAAGCTTTCAGTTCTTCCAGGACTTCCGGAAGCAATTCTTCTTTCACCGTCTGTTTATCCGCCTCTTCCGGGGGAACCGTCGGAATATTTTTCAAATCCAACTTATCTTTGTGATGCACGAGATACCGCTTGGCGTCCATGGGCCTTCCTCCTCACTTTAATTTCCATCGTTGTCACTTATATTATAAAGGTTGTTTCACCGCTTTGCCCGGCGCGCGCGGAAAACGCTTCGGCGTCGCCTGTACTTTTTGAATAATGCAGAGTACGCGCTCATCAAACCATTCGCCGCGCTGCAATTTGCGGACTTCGCACAACTGGCCCCCGAGTTCCCGAACGGCACGTTGCGCAGCGCTCGCTTCCTCCGCGCCTTTCGGCCCCTTCCAAGCCAGAAAATAACCGTCTCGGGCCACAAAAGGTAACGCCCATTCGCAGAGCACGCGCAAATCGGCGACGGCTCGCGACGTCACCACCGCAAACTGTTCGCGATATTCTTTCGCCTGCCCGGCAAACTCGGCGCGCTCATGGAGAATCTGCACATTCGTCAGGCCGATTTTTTGCGCGGCGTCAACGACGAAACGCAATTTTTTACCGACGGAATCGAGCAACGTCCATTCGACATCCGGTGTAAGAATGGCTAACGGGACGCCCGGAAATCCGCCGCCCGTACCGAGATCAAGCGCGCGTGAGCGCGCCGGAAAATACGCGGGATCGTAGCCTAACCACGAATCAATATAATGCTTTGCTAAAAATTCCTGCGGCTCGGTGATCGATGTCAAATTCATCACCCGATTTTGCTCGATTACCGCAGTATAATACGCCGCATACGCCTGGCTTTGCTCCGGCGTCAAGGCGATCCCCAGCGACTTTGCCGCCGCTGTTATTTGTTCCGGGCTGAGCGTTGTCGTTTCAGGCATCATAGTTGACTCCCTGGCGCCGTTGCTGCTCCAAATAAATCATCAATACGGTAATATCCGCCGGCGAAACGCCGGAAACGCGCGAGGCCTGACCTAACGTGGCCGGTTTGATCTGCTGCAACTTTTGCCGCGCTTCGATCGAAATGCCGCACAACGTATCGTACGGCAAATCATCCGCGAGTTGCGTTGTTTCCATTTTCTGTTGACGGCGAATGCGTTCCTCCTGTTTCGTAATATAACCTTCGTACTTGGTCGAAACAGACAGCTCTTCCCGTACATCGATGCCCGGGGCGTCCCACCCGAGTAAATGCGCGATATCCCTGTACGAAATCTCCGGTCGCCGCAATAATTGCGCGGCGGTCGTGCCGGTTTTTAGCGCGGCGCTTCCCAAACTCGTGAGATAGGCATTCGTTTCCGCTGTCGGTGTAAGCATCGTTTCGTTCAACTTTCGATGCCCTTCTTCCACCGCGGCGCGTTTCGCTTCATACCGCGCCCAACGCTCGTCACTTACTAAACCGAGTGTACGCCCGAGCGGCGTTAAACGCAAATCCGCATTGTCTTGACGCAACAGCAGACGATATTCACTGCGGCTCGTCATCATGCGATACGGTTCATTCGTACCCTTCGTCACCAAGTCGTCAATCAGCGTGCCGATGTAGGCTTGCGCGCGCGTCAGCGTAAACGGTTCTTTACCGAGTACATAATGCGCCGCGTTAATGCCGGCGATGAAACCCTGCGCCGCGGCTTCTTCATAACCCGATGTTCCGTTGGCCTGGCCGGCGGAAAAAAGTCCGTCGCATTTTTTATAACGCAAGCCCGCCGTCAGCTGCAACGGGTCCAGACATTCATATTCAATCGCGTACGCCGGACGCATGATTTCGACATGCTCCAAGCCGGGAATCGTACGCAAAAAAGCATACTGCACGTCCATCGGCAGCGATGTCGACATGCCCTGGACATACATTTCGTTCGTTTCCAAACCTTCCGGCTCGATGAAAAGTTGATGCCGTTCTTTATCCGCAAAGCGCACCACTTTATCTTCAATCGAAGGACAATAGCGCGCGCCGACGCCGTGCACCAGCCCCGCATATAAAGGAGCTCGATCTAAGTTGGCGCGAATAATCGCATGCGTTTCCGCATTGGTATAAGTCAGCCAGCAACAAGTCGCGTTGCGGTCTTTGCGTTCGGATAAAAAGGAAAACGTGTGGAAATCCCTGTCGCCGTCCTGACGTTCCATGCGCTCAAGTGACAGCGTACGCAGATCGACGCGACTCGGCGTGCCCGTTTTGAAACGACGCAGTTCGACGCCATGCTCTCGCAATGAATCGGCAAGTTTCAAACTCGCGCGGTAGCCGTTCGGACCGCCGCTGTACTTATGCGTTCCAATCAGGATTTCACCTTGTAAATACGTTCCTGTCGCCAAGACAACCGCTTTTGCGCGATACGCTTCATCCAGCTCCGTTTTAATACCGGTTACGCGACCGTCCTCTACCAGAAGATCTGTTACCATCAGTTGTTTGACGTCCAGACGCGGTTCGTTTTCAACGATTTGTTTCATGCGGCGATGATACGCATTTTTATCATTTTGCGCGCGCAATGCATGGACGGCCGGACCTTTGCCGCGGTTCAGCATGCGCATCTGAATCGCCGTTTCATCGGCGACTATCCCCATCTGTCCGCCCAACGCGTCCAGCTCCCGCACGAGCTGGCTCTTACCCGGACCGCCGATCGCCGGATTACACGGCATCATCGCGATATTTTCCAAACTGATCGTGCACAATAATGTGCGCGCGCCCAAACGCGCCGCGGCAAGGCCCGCTTCGCAGCCCGCATGGCCGGCGCCGATCACGATCACATCGTAACTTGCTACTTCGTACATGTTCTTCCCCTTACTTGCCGACGCAAAAACGTCGGAAAATTTCATCGGTAATACTTGCCTCCGGGTTCCGCCCGACGATCGCACCCAACGCGTCCCAGGCCGCCCGTAAATCTTCCGTAATCAAATCTTCCATCAAACCTTCATGCAGACCCTGCTGCGCGGAGCGCAAGGAAGCGAGCGCCCGACGCGCCAAATCCTCCTGGCGTACGTTCGTCAAAAGAACGCTGTCCGCGCCGGCTTGTAGCCGGTGTTGCTCGACATAGGTCGCCAACGCGTTGCCTAGCTCGTCCATACCGGTACCCGTACGCGCCGCGATCGCTACCTGCGGGATAGCGCCGGTGAGCGCCTTCACCTCGGCAAGATCCGCCCGCAAAGGCAAATCCGTTTTATTTAAAAGTAAAATCGCCGCTTTATTTTGCAAGGTCGCAAGCCATGCGCGTGTTTCCGCCGTCAGCGGCTGCGATGCATCCAACACGGCGAGAATTAAATCCGCCTGCGCGAGTTCGCGGTGCGTACGCGCAATTCCCATTTGTTCAATTTGGTCGCTCGCTTCACGAATGCCCGCCGTGTCCACAAGCACCAGCGGAATACCGTGAATCAGCGCCGATTCCGTAATCGTGTCGCGTGTCGTGCCGGGAATATCCGTCACAATCGCGCGCTCTTCCGCCAGCAATTGATTCAAAAGGCTTGATTTGCCCGCATTGGGTAAACCCGCGATAACGGTTTTCAAGCCCTCTTTCCAAACTTTTCCCGCCGCCGCGCGGGCGATCATCGCTTCCAATTCAGTGATGATCGCGGTCAGTTTCGTATCGATTTCCGCCGGCGTCAGCTCCGCCAAATCCTCTTCGGGATAATCAATTACCGCTTCCAACGAAGCCACGAGCTCGGTCACCGCCGCGCCGGTCGCTTCCACCCAACGGGAAAGCTTCCCCGTCAATTGGCCGACCGCCACGCCTAGGCCGACTTCGCTTTTCGCGGTAATAATATCATCCACCGCTTCCGCCTGCGTCAAATCAATACGCCCGTTCAAAAAGGCGCGTTCGGTAAATTCACCGCGTTCCGCCAAGCGCGCGCCCGCTTGGAGACAAAGCTGCAAGCTGCGCTGCAACACCAACATCCCGCCGTGCAGTTGCAACTCCACGACATCTTCACCCGTATACGAACGCGGCGCGCGCATGACGAGCAAAATGCCTTCGTCCATCGTTTGTCCGTCCGCTACGATATGACCGTAATGCGCCCGAAAACCGCGCGCCTTACTCCAGTCGAGCGACGTGTACGGCCGAAAAACGCGCGCGGCGAGCACCAGTGCCTCCGGCCCGCTGATCCGGATAATACCGATTCCGCCCGTGCCGAACGGCGTTGCGATCGCGGTAATGGTATCTTCGTTATACATAATTCTCCTTAGAAAAAGAAAGACCGGGATCGCCCCGGTCTGTAATGCGTTTACTGCTTGTAGTGAATCACCAAGTGGCGATTATCCAGTTCGCCCTCACTCTTCGTGTAGACGTCCGGATCGTCCTGCAATGTCAGATGAATGATTTTGCGTTCGTACGCATTCATCGGCTCCAACACCAAGGGGCGTTGGCTGCGTTTGACGCGGTTCGCCATGCGAATGGCCAATGATTCCAGCGTCGCTTGCCGACGTTCGCGGTAATCTTCCACGTCGAGCATGACGAAATATCGACCGCGACCGCTCTGATTGGCCGCTAAATTGGTCAGATACTGCAACGAGTCCAACGTTTTGCCGTGTTTACCGATCAAAACGCCTAACCCGCGGCCGTGTAATTGTAATAAAATCCGTTCCGTCGTAAGGCGTTTTTCGATCATCACATCGAGGCCCATCGCATCGGTGACGGATTGTAAAAAGGCTTTAGCGCGCTGCGCCGTTTCCGCCTGTTCATCCGCCGAAAATGCGCTTTGGGCGCGATGATTTGTCACCGCCTCATCGTTCTCCGCTGCATCCGCTCCAGCTTTCTCTTCCGCTGCTTGCGGCTCCTCTTCGACGGTCGCCGACGTTTCGATGACCGGCTCTTCGTTTTGCACTTCGATACCCGTGGCGGCTTCGAGACCTGCGGACATTTGAGCCTGACGCTCCGACGCTTCCGTCAATTCTTCGCGCGGTACGATAGAATCCGCTTTCGCAATCTCTTCATCGACTTCCGGTTCCGTCATCTCGCCATACAATTTGGTAACCAGGATGCGCGCCTCTTTAGCGCCGATACCGAAGATACCCTTTGACCCCTCCGACAGTACATCTACATTCACTTCACCGCGCGCGACTTGCAGCTCTGCTAACGCTTTCGCGGTAGCTTCTTCCACGGTTTTGCCCGTAAACTCGATTGGATGGCTCATTTGGCACCTGCTCCCTTCGGCTTTTCACGAAACATGATAAACTGTTGCGCCATCTGGAATAAGTTGGAAACGACCCAATAAATAACCAGACCGCTCGGAAAACTCAAACTGATGTAGCCGATGAAAAGCGGCATAAAGACCAGCATGATTTTTTGCTGCTGCGCCGCCATAGAACCCGCCGGATTGTTGCTGCTCATCGTTTGCTTTTGCATGATGAACGTCGACAGCGCGGACAAAACAGGTAAAATATAGAACGGATCGGTCGCGCCCAGGCTCGGCAGCCATAAAAAGCTGATATGTTCGGGATCGTATTGGTAACTGCGCAACGCGTAGAAAATCGAAATCAAAAACGGCATCTGAATCAGCATCGGCAGGCACCCCGACAACGGATTGACGCCCAGCTCCTGATACATCTTCGTCATTTCCATTTGAATCCGTTGCGGATCCCCTTTATATTTCTTTTGAATCTCCTGAATGCGCGGCTGCATTTCCTGCATGCTCTTCATCGAGCGGATCTGCTTAATCGCCAGCGGCAAAAGCAGCACGCGAATCAGAATCGTCATTACAATAATTGCGATCCCGTAACTCGGGAATCCCGCCATCTGCGTCAATTCGTAACAAAACGATAAAAAATGTTGCATAATCGACGCTAAGAAATCAATGGCGTCACTGAATATACTCACTCGGTTCCTCCTTTAAGGATGCGCGGGCAGGCGGCACAGGATCATAGCCTCCCGGATGCAAGGGATGACACTTCAGCAGGCGTCGCAACGCCAGCCAACTTCCCCGTCCGGGTCCGAAGCGCAGTATCGCTTCGCGGGCATAGCTGCTGCACGTCGGATAAAACCGACATGTCGGCGGTTTCAACGGTGAAAGAAAGCGCCGGTAAAAGTCGATCATACCGATTAAAGTACGCGTCAACATTGCAAAAGCTTCGCCCTTCTGAGCACATATAATAAATCCCGCTCCGCTTCCGCGTATGACGCTTGCGCCAACCGCTTGCGTCCCACCAAAACCAAGTGATAACCCGGCTTCAGCTGCGGCCGATGCAGGCGATACGCTTCACGAAGCAAACGGCGCGCACGATTTCGAGCGACCGCATTGCCTACCTTTTTGCCGGTAACAAAGCCGACCCGTGTGGGTTCGCCCTGTCGCGGCAGCACATACAGTACCAGACGATTGGCAATCACGGCACGACCGTGCTGATAGACACGCCGGTACTCATAGCCCTGCGTAATTCGATCTGCTTTTTTCAATTCGTGCATGACAACCGTCCCTTATGTATACAAAGAACTTGGCCGAGGCCAAGTTCTTTGTATCGCCTCTCGCTTAGGCGGATAATTTTTTTCTGCCTTTCAATCTTCTTCTTTTCAAGACCATGCGGCCGCCTTTAGTTTTCATACGTTCCCGAAAACCGTGGGTACGTTTGCGCCAAAGCACATTCGGTTGATACGTCCGTTTCATGTCTGCACCTCCTTCTAGCATTAGGTGAATCAGTTCATACCATAACAAAGTAATTATATTGAAAAAGTTTGTCGCTGTCAATCAAAAGGCTTGTCATTGTCAAAAAATGCTTTGTTTTTCAATGTATATAAAAAGGTTTTTCAGTAAAATTTTTATTTTCCTTTATTTTCTGCTTGAAGTGTTGTCAGCCTGTGTTATAATTAGTGAAATATCTTTTAAGGGGTGATGAAAAATGCGAGGACGGACTATTTCTCGTTCTGCCTATGTATCCATAGGTCTCATGTTATTTGCATTATTTTTCGGAGCGGGAAACTTGATTTTCCCGGCCTCTCTGGGACAAAATGCCGGTTTGAATTTTCCGGAAGCGATTTTGGGCTTTTTGTTTACCGGCGTCGGTCTGCCCCTGTTGGGCGTCATGGCTATCGGCTACTCCGGCAGTCGTGACCTGCAGGATCTTTCGTCGCGTGTCCATCCCGTCTTCGGTCTTTTATTTACGATTTTATTGTACCTGACGATCGGACCGTTTTTCGCCATCCCCCGTACGGGAACGGTGTCGTATGAAATCGGCATCAAACCGTTTTTGGGTGCCGGCACGGGCAATTTGGAATTGTCGATTTTTCTCGCCGTGTTCTTCGGTCTTTCGTGGTGGTTCTCCATTTCACCGGCCAAACTCGTTTCGCGTATCGGTAAAGTATTGACGCCGCTCTTACTTTTATTCCTCGGCATACTGATCGTGAAATCCCTTCTCTCGCCGATCGGACCGATGCAGGCTCCGACCGCGACATACGCTACTTCCGGTCTGGCATTTGCGCAAGGTTTCCTGGACGGTTACAACACGATGGATGCGTTGGCGTCCTTGGTCTTCGGCATCATCATCGTCAAATCCGTCAAACAGTACGGCGCGGAATTTGAACGTGATATCGCGGCGGCTACGTTTAAATCCGGTTTGATTGCCGCGATCTGCCTGGGCGTTGTCTACGTCTTTATCGGCAACATCGGGGCAACCAGCGTCACCGGCATCGGTATGCAGGAAACGGGCGCGCCGGTTCTCTCGCTTTCGACGCAATTTTACTTTGGCGATCCGGGCGCATTCATTTTAGCCATCATCGTCATCTTGGCGTGTCTGACGACAAGCATCGGTTTGATCACGTCCTGCTCGACGTACTTCAACGAATTGGTACCGGCGCTTTCGTATCGTGTGTGGGTGAGCGTCTTTTCCGTATTTTCCGCGGTCATCGGTATGTTCGGTTTGTCGACGATCATTTCCGCCGCGATTCCGGTACTGATGTTCCTGTATCCGCTGACAATGGTCATGATGGCGCTGACGTTTTTGGCACCGCTTTTTGACAATCGCCAGGCGGGCTACTTTATTACTCAACTCTTTACATTGGTTCCCGCGCTCTATGACGGGTTGCGCACCGCCGGTTTTGAAATGCCGGCTCTTACGAACTGGATGGCAACGAATTTACCGTTATTTGATTACGGTTTGGGCTGGGTATCGTTTGCGGTCGTCGGTTTTATCCTGGCGCTCTGCTATGTGAAATTCGTGAAAAAAACACCGGCAACTGTCTAGCCGCTGAAAAACCGGTCGGAAACTTTCCGACCGGTTTTTGTGTGCGCTATTTTAAAATCGGTGGATATCTGCTAAAATAAAGACACATTTACACGGAGTTGTCCACCAACTTATCCTCATTGTCCACAGTGTTGAACCCTTGTTTTATAATGCTTTTCCTTTTATTTCCACCATTTTCACCAATTTCACGGAGAATGTTATGACCGATATTTTTGATTTTTGGGAAACCGTACTTGCCCGGCTCGGCGAACGGATTTCCCCGGAGATGCTGAACTGGCTCATGTCGCATGTCTTGCCTCTGACATTAACGGAAGACACATTGACGGCACAGGTGAGTAAACCGTTTTTAAAAATTTGGCTGGAACAAAATCTCTTGAGCGATTTGCAGGCGACTGTCAACGAAGTGGCGGCGCGGCCGCTCACATTGCAAATCACCTTGCCCCAAGCGACGGACGTACCGACATCGCCGTTGCCGTCGACAAATTCCACGGAAACTTCTACATTGCCCGAACCTCCGGTGCCGATTTTCACCCGACCGACACCGTCCGTCGAGCAGACCACTTTACCGATCGCTACTTCGACCGCTGCCACACAAGACACACAAGTAGCCGCCGTGTCGGAAAATGAACGTAACTTCGGCAAGCGTTCGATTCCCATCGATCCCTCTTGCACCTTTGACAATTTCATCGTTTCCAATTCCAATACCTTGGCGCGCAGCGCGGCATTCGCCGTCGCGCAACAGCCGGCGCAGTACCAAAACCCGTTGTTCATCTACGGTCCCTCGGGCCTCGGCAAGACGCACTTAATGCACGCCATTTGCAACTATGTCCGCGCCCACACGCCGGAAAAGAAATTTTTATTTCTCACAAGCGAAGATTTTACCAATGATTTTATTTCCGCGCTGACGCAAAAAGGCGTGGAACATAACCGCGCCTTCCGGGAAAAATACCGTTCCGTTGATTATCTGCTCATTGATGACGTGCAATTTTTCGGCAAAAAAGACGGCACGCAGTTGGAATTTTTTCATACGTTCAACGAACTGCTGAACAGCAAGAAACAAATCGTCATGACCTGCGACCGGCTGCCGGAAAATATGGAAAAAGTCGAGCAGCGACTGATCTCACGTTTCCGCATGGGTCTGGTCGTCGAAATTCAACCGCCGGACTTTGAAATCCGCAGCGCCTATTTACAGAAAAAAGCGGCCGCGGCGGACATTTCGATTCCGACCGAAGTCGTATCCTTTCTCGCGGAAAATTTTACCGAAGACTTTCGGGAACTGGGGGGCGTGTTTAATCGCATCGCCACATTACAGTCACTGTCGCCGGAGCCGATTACCGTCGAGTGGGCCCAGCAGCAGCTGGCCGATATCTTGCCCACGGAACGACGCATTATTTTAAATCCGGATGTCATCATCAACGAAGTCGCGAGCTTTTATAAAATTCGTCGCGATAAACTGGTCGGCAAAACACGTCCGAAAAATATCGTTTTCCCGAGGCAAATTGCCATGTTTCTCTGCCGTGAAATGTTGGATTTATCCTTCAAAGAAATCGCGGCGGCGTTCAACAAAAATGATCACACGACCGTCATGCACGCCTATGACAAAATTTATAAAGAACTGCAGACCAATATTAAACTGCAGGAAGAGATGCAACAGATCCGGCAATTTCTGACCGGCGGATAACCAGCGGATGAAGGGCGAAGAGGATGTGGATAACCATTGATGTTATCCACTTAACGGATACACATGAGGGATAAGGAGCGAAATTTGAGCTTTTATCCACGACTTTATTCACATGGATGCGAATAAGATTTATAAGGTCTGTCCATCTTATCCACTTTTCCACCGCGTCTACTACTACTGCTATTATTTAACTGCAAACAATCAAAACATCGCCATCGTAAGGAGGCCATCATGCAATTATCGTTACCCACACAAGCTTTACAAACGGCATTGGATCAAGTAAGCCGTGCCGCTGCACCGAAAGTCGGTAACAATGCGTACGCGGGAATTTTATTGAGCGCTGCCGACAATATCTTGGAAATACAAGCGACGGATTACCAGGTCAGTGTGCGGGTCCGCACGCCGGCGACAGTCACCGAACCCGGTGAAACGGTCGTACTGGCCGCGTACTTACCGGAATTGATTAAAAAATTGCCGGCGGGTACGGTGGAAATACAAAGTCAAACCGGCGCATCCACATTATTGATTCGCGCGGGACGCAGTGAAAATGAAATGGTAACCGGCGTTGCCGGTGAATTTCCCCATTTGGATGAATTGGATCATCCGCAACAATTCACGTTGCCGAGCGATCAGCTGCGCGATATGTACAGTCTGACGCAATTCGCTGTGGCGGGTGACAATCAACGTCCGATTTTTAGTGGTATTTTGCTGGAGGCGGGGGAGAGAACGGCGCGCATGGTCGCCACCGATACGCACCGTTTGGCATTGCGGGAAGTGGCGCTGGCGGATGCGTTGGCGCAGCCGGTACGGCTGGTGATCCCGGAACGCGTGCTCGCTGATGTGGTGCGTTTGTTACCGACAAATGAACCGGTCGATGTGACGATTTCCTGGCACCGTGATTATGTCGCATTCGAATTTGCGGGCGTATACTTTATGTCTAATTTGATTGCGGGCGAATTCCCGGATTATGAACGCGTATTCCCGGCACGTTTTGATGCGAAGGCGGTTATCGATCGGCGTGAATTTACCGCGGCGTTGGAACGCGCGGCATTAATTTCGCGCAATATGGCGTATAAAACCGTCACTTTAAAATGGGGCGACGACAGTGTGGAAATCAGCGCGACGAGCGCCGAAGTAGGGAGCACGGAAGAAACCGTACCGGTAAATTATGAGGGAGAAGCATTGGAAATCGTGTTCAACTGTTTCTACCTGCTCGACATTTTAAAACGTTCGACAGGCGATAAAATTACGCTGCATATTCTGCAAAACGGACCGATGCTTGTGGAACAGGAAAACGATCCGGATTACCGGTATGTAGTCACGCCGATGCGAGGACATTAAGATGCGTGAAATTACGATTCATACTTCTTTTAT
>NZ_CABSTC010000040.1:0-12179 GCF_902480485.1 uncultured Negativicoccus sp.
TATATGCTGCATCTGAGCGGCGGCACTACCGATTGGTTGGAAGTGAAATGGCAAACGGAGGGACTTGCCATTGCCGAGTTGGCTACGAGCGACGATATTTCTGCCGGACAGTTGATCGACCGCATTGGCGTCATGTTGGGCTTGCCTTTTCCTGCCGGACCTTCTTTGGAAAGGTTGGCGCAACAAGGGAAACTTTCGTATCGCTTGTCGCTACCGCGAAGACTGGATTCACTCAGTTTTGCCGGTGCGGAAACGCAATTGCGCAAAGTATATGAGAAGGGGGATCTCTCAAAGCAGGATTTAGCGGTATCCGTATTCGATTACATTTGTCGTATTTTAGCCCGTACTGCGAAGCGTTTAAATTTTGAACAAGGACGTCCCTTTATTGCGGTCGGCGGTGTATTTGCAAACATGTATTTGCGCAATGAGTTTTCGGAGATTTTAAGAAATCTTCATTTGCAACCATTTCTTGCAGCACCGGAATACAGTAGCGACAATGCCACCGGCAATGCGTTCGCCGCGGTGAGATATCAATTATGCGCATTCAAACAGTAGCGGAAGTAACATCCTACCTCGAGAAAAAAATAAATACGGATTATCTCCTGCAATCATTATGGATTGAAGGCGTAGTAGCGGAAACAGGACGTTCGGCGCGAGGGCATCTTTTTTTCTCATTGGAAGACCCTGCAACATCATCTCGTATCAGTTGTGTGCTTTGGGCAAGTAAAGCACGTTTATTTGAAAAGATGATCCAGGTCGGCGCAACGGTAGTTGTTTCAGGTAATCTGAACTATCAGTCAGCATACCAAAGCTTGAGGTTGGTTGCCGATCGTGTAAATATTAAAGGTAAATCCGCACAAACATTGGCACGAGAAAAAATGGTGGAAGACTTACGTGCTCGAGGCTTTTTCGCATGGGAACGCAAGCGAAAATTACCGACTCATCCTTCGCGGATCGGTATTGTGACTTCTCCGGAAGGTGCGGTTTTGCATGATTTGAAACGTATGATCAGCCAGCGTAATCCACTCGTGAAGATTACCGTATTTCCGACACGTGTACAAGGCGCCGAGGCGGCGCAGGAAATTGCGGATGCTATTATATCTGCCAATGCAGAAAAGGAACTTTGCGATATATTAATTATTGCTCGCGGAGGAGGTTCACAGGCAGAACTTGCACCGTATGACAATGAAACGGTTTTGACCGCAGCGTTCCAGTCGCGTATTCCGACGATTTCAGCAATCGGTCATGAAAACGACCACCCGTTGCTTGATTTGGTCACTGACGTTCGTGCCGCGACGCCGACGCATGCCGCGCAACTTGCTGTTCCTGCATTGACGGAGATCGCCGTTGCCTTTCAGCATACTCTGCAACGCTTGTTGACTGCTTGGCAATATTATGATAAACAGCGTACTTACCAATGGCATCAACTCGTTCGGAAGTTTGCTCAAACCGGAGTGACCCAAAGCCATTTAGTATCAGCTCAAATTTGGCAACGACAAAAATGGCGTTTATTTTTAGCAGCGCAATCATTATATGAAAAAGAAAAGAGCCGTCAACAGGAGCAAACGCGGAAACTGATGCAGTTGTCTCCTGAAGAAATGTTTCGTAACGGTTACTTTTGGTTGGAGCAAAACCAACATCGCCTTACCGCGCTTACCGAATGTCACCTTGGCGAAGAACTTACGATTATTGGTGAAAAAGTGAGCATCGTAGCGGAAGTGAAGGAGATTTTAAAGCGATGAATTCTGAATCTAAGGATTTTGAAAAAATCATGCAACGACTGACGGAAATCACTTCGACATTGGAAAGCGGTGAGCTCACATTGGAGCAGGCGCTTGCCTTATTTAAAGAAGGTACTGAACTTGCTCGTGTCGGAGACAGCCTGTTGACGGAATACGGTGAACTTGCGGAAAGCTACCGCAGCGAACTCACTGCTTTACAAAGTGTACAGGACGGAGTCGGCAATGATTCCATTTGAACATTATTTAGAGACACGAAAAGAGGCTGTTGAAACTGCTCTGTACACACTTTTGAAGCCGCAAGATGATGCCTATAAAGTGTTGTTTGAAGCAATGAACTACAGCCTCTTGGGGGGCGGTAAACGCGTTCGCCCAGTTCTCTTCCTCAGCACACTGGAAGCATTTGATGTTCCCTTGGATCCGTATTTAAATATCGCTGCAGCCATTGAATGTGTGCATACCTATTCATTGATTCACGATGATTTACCATGTATGGATGATGACGATTATCGTCGCGGCAGGCTGACCAATCACAAAAAATTTACGCCTGCTATTGCGACGCTGGCAGGGGACGGACTGTTAACCGCAGCCTTTGAAATTATAGCCAAGTCCGAAGAGATTTTGCCAATTATCCGGTTACAATTAGTGCAAATTTTGGCAGAAGCAGCCGGTCCCGACGGGATGGTAGGCGGACAAATTATTGATATGCAAGCGGAAGGACATGACCAAACTCTTTCGCAACTGCGATTAATGGATGCACTTAAAACCGGGCGCCTCATCACTGCTCCATTGGTAATGGCTGGCGTTATTGCTGCGATCGATGCAGAAGAAAAAGCCAAGCTTGCTGCGCTAGGAGATCGTCTCGGCTTACTGTTTCAAATTGTCGATGACATTTTAGATAAAATCGGTGATGAAAAACAACTCGGCAAACGTATCGGTCAGGACGAAAAGCAGTCTAAGTCTACGTATGTACAGCTGCTTGGTTTGGAAGGAGCACAGGAACGGGCGCAATTAGAAGCGCAAAAAGCGGTTAAAATAGTAAGCGAATTGAATTTACAAAATACTTATTTAGCACAGTTTCCTGATTATTTGTTACGAAGAACGATGTAAGGAGAAATAGATTTGGAATTATACATTCGCGATATTGCAAGCAATGTCGTATTTCTCTCCGCTTTTAGCGCATGGCTTATTGCGCAAGTTATAAAAGTTATTTTATTTTTAGTAAAACATCATCGCTTTGATGTTGAGCGCTTGGTCGGATCCGGCGGTATGCCGAGTTCACATAGTGCTTTGGTAGTGGCTCTCTGCTGTTCGATCGGCATTCAGGAAGGAATCAGCTCCAATCTCTTCGCGCTGGCTTTCTTTTTTGCCACCATCGTGATGTACGATGCCGCCGGAGTGCGTCGTGCGGCCGGTAAACAGGCTAAATTTCTGAATGAATTAATTCATGAATTTATGGCAGGGCACCCATTTAATGATGTGAAGTTTAAAGAACTGCTTGGGCATACACCCTTGGAGGTTTTTGCCGGCGCATTGTTGGGAATTGCGGTAGCGTATTCTTACTACCTGTGGTATTGATATGAAATCCAAGGAACGATTAGACCTCTTGCTGGTTAATAAAGGTTTCTTTACAAGTCGTGAAAAAGCACGCCGGTATATTATGACGGGAGATGTCCTGGTGGACGATGTACCGATTGATAAGCCGGGGAAGAAAGTCAATTTGACCGCAGCCATTCGTCTGCGCAAGCCGCCTCTTCGCTATGTCGGTCGTGGTGGGCTCAAACTGGAAAAAGGGTTAGAAGTATTTTCATTACCGTTGGATGGTAAAATTATGCTTGATATCGGGGCCTCTACCGGGGGCTTTACCGATTGCGCTCTTCAACATGGGGCGGCGAAGGTGTATGCAGTCGATGTGGGGTATGGGCAGTTGGCATGGTCCTTGCGTAATTCTCCGCAAGTCGTCAATCTGGAGCGCACTAATATGCGTGACGTTACCGCTGATCTGATTCCAGAGCCGCTTGATTTCGTTGGTTGCGATGTTTCATTCATTTCTGTCACAAAAGTATTGCCGCCCGCATATCCATTATTGAAAGATAGCGGCGATGCTGTGATTTTAATCAAGCCGCAGTTTGAAGCCGGACCGGAAAAAGTAGGTAAAGGCGGTGTCATTAAATCGTCTGCCGTTCATCGCGAAGTGCTGATTAACGTTTTATCGGACATTGAACAGTTGGGATTTTTCATTTGGGGTTTAACAGATTCGCCGATTCGCGGAGCAGACGGTAATCGAGAATTTTTAACATGGCTGCGTAAGGAAGTACCGTCACCGAACTTTTTTAATTGGCAACAGACGATCATACAGCTGACGCAGTAAGAAAGGTTAATCATTATGCTGGTAGGAATTTTTCCAAATTTATCCAAAAAAAATATAGAGCATCATGTCAATGATTTGTGCAAACACTTGAAGAATGCGGATATAGATTTCTACATCATTGATTCTTATCGTGAAGAAGCGCAGCAGCGAGAGTACCATTTCACCGATAATCGCTGGGCTTCTTTGCAGGAAATGCAGGACTCTATGGATATGGCATTTACGCTCGGCGGCGATGGTACATTAATCAGCGTAGCCAAGTTGTTACTGCCGTATGATATTCCGCTTTGCGGTGTTAATTTAGGAGAGCTGGGCTTTTTAAATATGATTGAACCGGACGAATTGGATACACGTCTGGAACAAATCAAAGCGGGCGATTATAAAATCTGGCACCGCAGTCTTTTAGCTTCGGCCATTCTGCACGAAAGCGGTCAAGTTCAGCAGCTTCCCGCCGCCATGAATGAAGTGGTAATCGGTCGCAGCCGGCCGGGACGTATGGCCAGATTGCGCTTATATGTTAACGACGTGTTTGTAGAAGAGTACCCCGCTGACGGCATTATCGTCTCAACCGCAACCGGCTCTACCGGTTATGCGCTATCCTGCGGTGGCCCGATCATGCATCCTAATTTAACTAATATGATGGTCATTCCGATTTGTCCACATCTTTTGAAGAGCTCGCCGCTGATGCTGAATGCCGATGACGAAGTCACCATCACCATGCCGGAACGGGAACGACACCTGTATGCATCCATTGACGGCAACGAATCTTTTTATTTTACGAATGAAAAGAAGCTTTTGATCACTAGACATCCAAATTCATTACCTTTTGTTTACTTTTCCAATCAAAATTTCTTCCGCTTATTATTCCCCAAATTAACCAAATCTATTTATCACGCTGCGCAATAGTTGCTATAGAATGGACGGGATTTTAGAACATGAAGAAAAAATATCGTTACGCGAAAATACGGGATATTATTCAAAAAGAAGTTATTGAAACACAAGAAGAGTTGGCAGCAGCACTTGCTGATGAGGGTGTCAGTGTAACGCAGGCTACGATCTCACGAGATATCAAAGAGCTGATGCTTATTAAAATACCAACGGAAGACGGTCGTTACCGTTATGCAGTTTCCCCCGAGCAGCCGGCATTATTTGCAAAAGATCGGTTTATCAGCTTATTTCAAGGAACTATTACCAGTATTCAGTACAGCGGTAATCTGGTCGTAATTCAAACGTTACCCGGCTCTGCCCAAGCAGTGGCCTATGCCTTGGATAATACCGATATTCAGGAAATTGTTGGTACGATTGCAGGGGATGATACTATCCTTTTGGTCGTTGCGGAAGGAAAAGATCCGAAGAAAGTAAAAGATCGTCTGTATTCATTTTTACGAGAGGCGTGAGCTGCTGTGCTCCAGTCGTTACATATTCGCAATTTTGCGCTCATAGAACAACTGGATATTGAATTTAAGGAAGGCGTAACGGTTTTTACCGGCGAAACCGGTGCCGGCAAGTCGATTCTTTTAGATGCATTGGGAATCGCATTGGGAGATCGCGCCGCCGTCGATTATGTTCGAACCGATACAAAAGAGTTTTTTGTGACCGCTCAATTTGATGTCACGGATATGCCTTCTGTTCAAACCTATTGTAATGAACAAAATATACCACTGGCCGATGACGAGCCATTAATCATTTCTCGACGTTTATCGCAAACCGGTAAAGGACAAATTCTGGTTAACGGTATGCTCACTTCCTTGCGAACCCTTGCAGGTTTAGGATCATTATTGGTCGATATTCACGGGCAAAACGACAATTTGAAATTGCAATCCGATCGATACCAGCTACATGTGCTGGATACCTTCAATCGTGACGGTCGACAACCGGAAGAAATTTATCACAAAGCCTATCAAACTTGGCAGCAAGCGGTCCAACGTCAGCGTAAATTTTTAGAGCAGGAAGAGGAACGTGAAACACTTCTAGCACGTTTAAATAAAGAAGTAAGAGAGATCTCTGCCGTTAAAATCAATCCTGAAAAGGATACGGATATCGAAGCGGAAATTAAACGACTGACGCATGCGGAAAAGATCACGGCCGCATTGCAAATGGCAAGTCAATTATTAAATGCTTCCGGAGGAAGCCTGGAAACAATTTCACAAGCATTAAACGAGTTGCAAAAGGCGAGTAGCTTCGATGAGGCATTGTTGGCTTCCGTGCAGACCTTGGAGACTGCTTTTTATAATGTAGAAGAGGTCGCACGTAATTTACAGGAGAGTCTTTATACAATCGAGTACTCTCCGGAGCGGTTGGATCAGTTGCAGGAACGGGCCCAGCTTTTAAGAGACTTGCGATTAAAATACGGCGATACACTGGAAGAGATTCTTGTTTACCAAGCGACCATACAAAAAAAGATTATGGAGCTTGAAAATGCGCAGGAAACCGGTGACGCATTAGCACAAGCTGCAGCGGCCGCTTTTCAAGAGGCCCAGACGGCCAGAGATGCTTGGAACGAAACACGATATCGCGCTGCGGCGGAACTAAGCGGAGAAATCGAAATCGCATTGCGCGATTTGGATTTACCGAATGGCAACTTGTCATATTCTCTCATTCCCGGAGATACGTTAACTCCGCAAGGCTTAGCTGAGGCAGAGCTTGTGTTTAGCGCTAATGTCGGTGAGCCGCCAAAATCACTCAGTGAGGTTGGTTCAGGGGGAGAATTGGCACGAATTTCACTGGCCTTAAAAACGGTTCTTGCGGCGCAAATGGACTTGCCGACGCTTGTTTTGGATGAAATCGACGTCGGCATCAGCGGTAACGCGGCGCTACGCGTAGCAGAGAGAATTCATACTCTGGGACAGCATACCCAAGTAATATGCATTACGCATTTGGCACAGACCGCAGCAATTGCACAAACGCATTACCACCTTTACAAGGAAAGCAGCGGGGGACGTACCCAAACGCACTTGGTATCGATTCCGGAATCAGAACGTGCGCAGGAGTTGGCTCGGTTAATTGAAGGGGATCGGTTTACGGGCACAACATTAGATACGGTAACGCGCTGGTTGCAGTATTTCCGTGCAAAAAACAAATTATAAGCACCTGCTAAAAAAGCGAAACATTGTTTTCGCTTTTTTGTTTCATTTTTATTTACGGATTACCTTTGTATACAAGGATTTTCCGCGTAAAATCTATGTTATAATATAGTATAAATGAGAAATAATCATGAATGAGGTGACAATTATGACCACTGTTTTAGTTTGCGGTGCCGGAGGACGCATGGGCCGCGAAGTGGTAAATGCGGTTTGGCAAGATTCAGAATTGCAATTGGTCGGTGCCGTAGACGTGTCCAATGCGGGTATGCCGGTAGCGGAAATTGTCAATAATGACGATTGCCAAGTAGTAATTATGGATGATTTACAAGCTGCATTGGAGGCAACAAGCCCCGATGTAGTTGTCGATTTTACAAGTCCGAAGGTTGTTTTTGAAAATGCCAAAACGACGTTACAGCATGGAACCAATATTGTCATCGGGACGACCGGTCTCACTGCTGACGAACGCGATGCATTAGCCAAAATTGCCAGTGAAAAGAGAGTAGGTGTTTTAGTGGCACCTAATTTTTCTCTCGGCGCAGTACTATTGATGCAAGCCAGTGAATTGATGGCAAAATACTTTCCGAATGCGGAAATCATTGAGTTGCATCATAATCAAAAATACGACGCGCCTTCCGGAACCGCGCGCCTTACTGCAGAAAAAATTGCCAAGGCAAGAACACAGGCACCGGCTCTCGACAAAACGCAGGAAAGTTTAGTAGGTGCGCGTGGTGGTGTCGTTGAGGATGTACATATCCATAGCGTTCGTTTGCCCGGTTACGTTGCCCATCAGGAAGTTCTTTTCGGTGGTACCGGCGAAATCGTCACCTTGCGTCACGATTCGTTGGATCGTAAATCATTTATGCCGGGAGTTTTGCTTGCTTGTAAAAAGATCAGTCAATTCCCGGGGCTGACATATGGTTTGGAACATTATCTGGGATAGGGAGGTCCTCCATGATCAGTAACGCACGTGTTGCTATTTTAGGTGCTACCGGCGCAGTAGGACAGGAATTTATTCAGCTTATTGAAGAACGTAATTTTCCATATAGAGAATTAAAATTATTGGCATCGAAACGTTCGGCCGGCAAGGAGCTTACCGTAAAAGGTAAAAAAATTATCGTAGAAGAAGCTACTCCCGATTCATTTAATGATATCGATATCGCTCTTTTTGCCGGTGGCAGTGTCAGCAAAACTCTTGCTCCGGAGGCGGCAAAACGCGGCGCCATTGTTATTGATAATTCGAGTACATTTC
The DNA here is from genome assembly GCF_902480485.1 of uncultured Negativicoccus sp. Classification (NCBI taxonomy): domain Bacteria; kingdom Bacillati; phylum Bacillota; class Negativicutes; order Veillonellales; family Veillonellaceae; genus Negativicoccus; species uncultured Negativicoccus sp. The sequence goes on from NZ_CABSTC010000040.1 coordinate 8,440, forward strand.
GGATGGATCCCAATGTACCTTTGGTCATTCCTGAAATTAACCCGGAGGACGTCAAAGCGCAACAAGGCATTATTGCCAATCCGAATTGTTCAACCATTATTATGTTGATGGCGTTGAAGCCGATTCATGATTTATCGCCGATTAAGGAAATTGTCGTCAGTACTTATCAAGCGGTATCCGGTGCCGGCAAAGAAGGCATGGAAGAATTGACAAAACAGGTGGAAGCTATCGTTAACGGCGAAACGCCCCAAGCAAATTATTTACCGGTTGCCAGCCTTGATACCCATTACCAGATCGCTTATAATTTGATTCCGCAAATTGATGTCTTTCTGGATAACGACTATACCAAGGAAGAAATGAAAATGGTCAATGAAGCGCATAAGGTTCTGCACGATGACACCATTGCGGTGGCACCGACCACGGTACGGGTACCGGTCATGCGTAGCCATGCCATGTCGGTTCGTGTGAAAACGGAGAAACCGTTGGAAGTTGCCGCCGTGCGAGAGGCCTTGAGCGCGATGCCGGGCGTCGTCGTCTGTGATGACCCGCAGCAGATGCAATATCCGATGCCGTTGGATACTTCTTTTAAAAACGATGTCAGCGTCGGGCGCCTGCGCAAAGACTTGTACGATCCCAATGCACTAAATCTGTGGATTTCCGGCGACCAGATTCGTAAAGGAGCCGCTTTAAATACACTGCAGATTGCGGAATACATTTTGGAAAACGATTTATTATGAATAAAGGAGCGGTGTCATGAAGTCATTTGGAGCCGTTTTAACGGCAATGATTACGCCATTTACAGAAACCGGAGCAATCGATTATCAAGCAAGCGCTCAGCTCGCCCGCCATTTAGTTACCCATGGTTCGGACGGACTGGTCATTTGCGGCAGTACCGGTGAAGGGGCCGTAATGACTGCGGAAGAAAAATTGAAGCTTTTCACCACAATTCGTGAAGCGGTCGGTCCGGAAATATTTTTAGTTGCCAATACGGGCTCAAACGATACGCAACAATCCGTCGCATTTACTAAAGAAGCTGAAAAAACAGGGGTAAATGCCTGTATGGCTGTCGTACCGTATTATAATAAGCCGACGCAGGAAGGTTGCTACCAACATTTTGCGGCGATTGCGCAAAGTACCTCCTTACCGATCATTTTATACAACGTACCGGGGCGAACCGCTTCGCAAGTGACACCGGAAACGATTGCCCATCTGGCCAACGAATTTTCGAATATTGTTGCGGTTAAAGAAGCGAGCGGAAACCTGAATCAAGTTTCCGAAATTGCACGGCTTTGTCCGGAAGGATTTCTGATTTACAGCGGGGATGATTCTTTGACCTTACCGATCTTAGCTGTGGGTGGTTGTGGCGTAATCAGTGTCGCCGGTCATCTTGTCGGTGAACAGTTAAACCAAATGGTCACATCATTCCTGGCTGGCGATGTGCAAAAGGCACAACAAATTCATTATCAATTGCTACCGATCATGAAGAAGCTTTTCTTCATATCCAATCCGATTCCGGTGAAAGAAGCGGTGGGTATGATCGGTTTGCCGGCCGGTGAATTCCGTTTGCCGTTGGTACATGCGAATGAAAAAGAAAAAGAGTTTATTCGTGAATTTTTGAACGACTACGATCTTTGCTAATAAAAAAGAGCCTTAGGCTCTTTTTTATTTCAATTATATTTTCGATATACTCCGATCACGCGGCCCACGATTTTCACATCTTGACAGATGATGGGGTCATATGCATCGTTTTCAGGCTGCAGACGTATATGATCCGACTCTTTATAAAACCGTTTTACCGTCGCTCCCTCGTCACCGACCATAGCGACCACAATATCACCATTTTCCGCATTCGGCTGCTCTTTAACAAAAAGCACGTCACCTTCCAAAATACCTGCGTCCATCATACTGTCGCCCTTGACTTCCAACATAAATGCCGAATCGCTGCCGATAAATTGAAGAGGGAAGGGGTAGACATCTTCTACATTTTGCTCCGCAGTAGCAGGTAGACCGGCATGAACATTGCCTATCAAAGGAATGGGGGTCAATTCTTTTTGGCGCCATTCATCTTCCTCGATCAACACAATGGAACGATTTTGCGAAGGTTCCCTGCGAATATAACCGGCTTTTTCCAAACCGTCAAGATATCCCTGCACGGTAGAAGGAGACTTCACACCAATCGCTCGTGCAATATCACGAACGGAAGGGACATAACCGTTACGATACGTAAAATCACGAATATATTCCAGCACATCCTTTTGACGTGTCGTTAACTGTGGACGTTGGTTGTTTGTCATAAAATCACATCCTTTCTTGCATTATAACAAAATTTTCTCAGATAGGAAACAAATGTTCGAATTATACTTGACAGAACATTTGTTCGGTAGTATGATAAGCATAACAAAAGAACAAATGTTCGCTTTGGGGATGGTGAGTATCATGACAAAAACAATGAGCAACATTTTTATGGAATTAGGCATTTTAATCATTTTTGTCATCGCAGGTCTGATGTACTTTATGAGCAGTAAGCCTGTTTCACAAGTATATTATCAACCGATTCGCATTCAGAGCGGTGATACATTATGGAAGATTGCTTCCCAATATGCACCGGCGCATAAAGATATTCGTGAGGTCGTGTATGAAATTCAAAGCTATAATCATTTAGTCGATGCCGGTGCATTGTGTCCGGGGATGGTTATTCATATTCCGGTAGAAGCTTCCTCTATTAATGACGAAATAAACATTGCCGCAAAATAAAAAACAGTGCTTAGCACTGTTTTTTTTATTTACTGCTGAACATATCTCGCAACGGGTTATGCTCAAATCGATCCGCTTCATTAATATAATGTCGTACCATTTCAACGGAATGATGTCGCGTCTGCTGCATAATACGTCGTTCTTCAATACCCGCCAATGCGGCCGATGTGGCGAAGCCGTGGCGTAAGCTGTGCGCCCCATAATCAGCCGGATCCAAACCGATTTTTTCCGCCCAACGCTTGACGATGCGATTAACCATCTGGTCAGAAAGCGCATTTTTACGTAATTTTCCCGTTTTAGTCGGCGAGCGAAAAACCGGTCCGGAGGTAATTTTAGTTCGAGATAGCCAGCTTTTTAAGGTCGTGACCGGACATAATTCTTTTTGTGTTAAATTCGGCAAGGCAACAATATTCCCTTCACCTTCCTGGTCGGCCTTGGAGCGGGGAATAAAGATTTCAATACCTTGCCGTACAAAATGAACATCTTCATACCGTATAGAACTTAATTCGCTTCTGCGGAATGCTCCCATAAAACCGATTACAAGAACCGTTTTATCCAAATGCTGGGTAAGATCTTTAATATCCATCATTTGCACGATAGCTTCCAAATCTTCTTTTAAAAGCGGTGATTTACCTTGCTGATACGTACCGATTTTACGGCGAATACCTTTCATCGCGGCCTTTACTAACGGAGATAGGCAGGGATTATCTTTAATCAAACCGCCTGCCGTAAAATTTTCCGATAGAGCGCTTACACGGCGGGCGATGGTATTCGCTTTCGCATAAGCGGATAAATCATGTATATAATTGACAATCGTCTCAGGAGTCGCAGGGAAATAGTGAATGCCACGATAACTGCACCAATCACAGAAGTCCGACCAATCTGATTCATAGGCATCAATTGTCGAGTGCGACTTTTCCAACGTAAATAATTCCTTACTTCCGGAAGAAAGCAAAGAATTGTTCTGAATGCGTTGATTATCCCGT
>NZ_CABSTC010000041.1:0-12085 GCF_902480485.1 uncultured Negativicoccus sp.
AACTGTTCTTTCGCTTTAAAATCCTGATGCGAATTCGAATCATCTCGACTGATACCGTACACGGCATAACCTAACTTTTGGAAATCTCCGATATGGCGCTGGAAATTTTGTGCTTCAAGAGTACAACCGGGTGTTTTGTCTTTGGGATAAAAGTACAAAATCACTTTTTGTCCTTTGAGGCTGTCTTTTGTTACCGTTTGCCCATTATCGGCAAGTGCCGTAAACGCAGGAGCCTGTGCACCAACTTCTAAATTTGCCATGATTTCACCCCAATTAATGTATAGTTACGGAACAAGTTTATTATAAACAAGTGATATAAGCGTGTCAAAGTTTCGTTTATCTGGCATTAACACGACCACGATAAATAAAACCGCGCGCCGCGTCCACCGTTACCCGTTCCCCGGTCAGCAAGCGTGTCAACGCCTGTTTTACTCCCACTACCGTCGGTTTTTTCCATTCCAGTCCGATCACGGCGGAGGGACAGGTCAAGCCTTCTTCCACCGCAATAATCGCACCGGCCTGCTGCACATACGGCACGATCTTTTCATCCATCGTGTCGACAACTAAAATATCGCCCGGCTGAAATACGGGAATATTTTGCGGCTTCGCCAAAACTATTTTTCCAGTAGCGGATCCGTTACCGACGCCCATTCCTTTCAAAAGAACCTGTCCTGCCACATGAACGCGAATCATGTTTGTGGTGCCCTCTTTGCCGGACGGAACACCGGCAGTGATAACAACCAGGTCACCATCATCAATGACACCGGCACGCATGGCGGCAGCAACCGTCATATTGACCATCCTGTCTGTATCTTCTGTGGATTCGCCGATAACCGGTGTGACACCCCAGTAAAGAGCTGCGCGACGCAATGAACACAAATGCGGAGAAACCATAACAAGCGGACAGTCCGGACGATATTTGGAAACCATAAGCGCCGTACGTCCCGATTCACTGGCTGTTAAAATAGCTTTCGCATGTAAATTTTGTGAAATCGTTACCGTAGACTGACTGATGGCTTCTGTGGTCACCGCCGCTTCGTCGGGCAACGGCCGCGGACGTTGTTGGTACAGCGAACTGCGTTCTGTATACTGTGCCACTTTGAACATAGTCTCCACTGCTGTCACCGGATACTTACCGTTTGCCGTTTCACCACTGAGCATAATCGCATCGGTACCATCCAAAATCGCATTCGCAATGTCGCTTGTCTCCGCACGAGTCGGACGCGGATTAACAATCATCGATTCCAACATTTGGGTGGCCGTAATGACCGGCTTACCCAATCGGTTACAAAGAGAAATCATTTCTTTTTGCAGCAGCGGTACACGTTCCGGCGGAATCTCCACACCCAAGTCGCCGCGTGCCACCATCATGCCGTCCGCCTGCTGCATAATCGACTCGACATTGCGCAAGCCTTCTTCATTTTCAATTTTGGCAATAACGCGAATATGGCGGCCGCCCGCTTGTTCGAGAAATCGTTTAATCTCAACAATGTCGTCCGCGCGTTGGATAAACGATGCTGCCACATAGTCAACGTCTTTTGCGACGCCAAACAGCAGATCCTCTTTATCGACCTCGGAAAGTGCCGGCAGCAGCACGGGCAGTGAAGGGCACGCTACCCGTTTCCGATCGCTGATAACTCCGGTGTTTTCCACCACCGTTGTTATTTTACCGGATTCAACGTTAGTAACCAGCAAACGAACCAATCCGTCCGCCAGCAGGATAGACTGCCCCGGACGTGTTTGCCTCCATAATTCCGGATAGGAAACAGTCGCCTGATGTTCATCGCCGAGAACGGTTTCACTTAGCAGGCTAAAAGACGTACCCTGTACGAGTTTGGTTGCGCCTTCAGCAAAAAAACCAAGCCGCATTTCCGGTCCTTTGGTGTCCAACATCAAAGCGATCGGTGTTTTTAATTTCTCCGACGCTGCTTTAACAGCGTCCATACGCCGCCCCTGCTCTTCATGTGTACCGTGCGAAAAATTGAACCGTGCCACATTCATACCGGCCGCAATCATACGCTCCAGTACCCCCGGTGCGTCAGTGCCGGGTCCTACGGTACAAACGATCTTGGTACGTTTGGACATCACCGAATCCATGTCAGTCCTCCTCGAGTTGCGCCAACATTTCTTCTAAAACAATATGGACATCACCGACGATACCATAATCGGCGCGCTGGAAAATCGGGGCCTGCGGATCTTTATTGATCGCAACCACCATATCCGCGCCGCTGATTCCGGCAAGGTGCTGAATCGCGCCGGAAATACCGAAGGCGAAATAAATTTTTGGGCCGACATTTTTACCCGTTTGGCCGACCTGATGAATGGACGGTTCCCAACCGGCATCAACGGCCGCACGCGAAGCCGCGACCGTGCCATCTAATTTCCGAGCCAGCGTATGAAGCTTGCGAAACGCTTCCGCCGATCCCATGCCTCGCCCGCCGCTGATAATAATCTCCGCATCTTCGAGATTGACCTCTTCCTGCGGTACCTGCTCATAATTCGTACGACGTGTGCGAATAGTACCTTCGGGAATTTCTATCGCCCGCTTCTCAACATGTCCTTTACGAGAGGAGTCCGGTACCGGTTTCGGAAATACGTTCGGTCGCACCGTCCCCATTTGCGGTCGATGTTTTGGGCAAATAATATCCGCTAAAATATTACCTCCCAGCGCAGGACGCGTCCATGTCAACGAACGCGTTTCGGCGTCCATCTTAATATCGGTGCAGTCGGCCACGACACCGCATTGCAGTCGCGCCGAAAGGCGCGGCGCCAGATCGCGCCCGTTGTGTGTGGCTCCGATTAAAATCGCAGCGGGTTGGACTTCACGGCACAGCCGCTCGAGTGCATAAGTGTATCCCTCTGTCGAATATTCTTTTAATTCACTCGCCGTCAGATAATGCACCACGTCTGCACCGACTGCGATGAGATCTTGCGCCAAGTCTTCTACATTTTCCCCAATGAGCACGGCATGAACTTTTTCCCCGCTCGCTTCCGCCAATTCGTGCGCTTTGCCGATCAGTTCCATGGTGACCGGTCGCAACTTTCCTTCAAAATGCTCCGCGACAACATAAAGGTGACGTGCTTGTTCGTTCATTGGGCACCTCCTTGGCGCTGGAAACCGCGCTTTTTGAGTTTTGCGAGCAAAGCCTGCACCGCTTGTTGCTCGGGCAAATCAGCAAAAATTTCACCATGGCTGTGACCTTGCGGCGTATACACACGACGCACCTGCGTCGGCGAACCGGCCATGCCGATTCGTTCCGGTTCAACAGGCAGATCCGCCGCCGTGAGCGTTTTTATTTCCGCCGTGCGTGCTGCAATCAGCCCGCGGAGTGACGGATAGCGCGGTGTATTCAGATGTTTAGTAGTCGTCACCAATACCGGCAATTCTACTTCTATCGTCTCGTAGCCGTCCTCGTGCTCGCGTACGATTTGTGCCGTGGTTCCTTTCAGAGTAAAAGCTACGGCTCCGCTGACTTGCGGCCAATCAAGCATTTCCGCAATTTGCGCCCCCACTTGCGCCGTATCTCCATCAATGGCCTGTTTCCCGCAAAAAATTAAGTCAAAAGTACCGAGCGTACGAATCGCTGTCGCCAGCGTATACGCCGTCGCCAACGTATCCGCCCCGCCGAATGCTCGATCACTGATTAAATACGCATGGTCACAACCCTTGGCTAAACACTCTTTCAGCACTTCCTTTGCTTGCGGCGGTCCCATTGTAATGACCGTGACGGTCGCGCCACAACTGTCTTTTAACGCGAGCGCCTCTTCCACTGCGTGCTCATCAAAAGGATTCAAAATATTCGGCACGCCGGCTCGTTGCAAGCGATTTGTTTTAGGATCCAGCTTGACCTGCGACGTATCCGGTACCTGCTTTACACACACTAAAATCTGCATTTAAGCCTCCTTTATTCCAACCTTGGTGTTTCCCAAAAGAGCTTGCAATTGCGTAATGACTTCACGACTGCCATCAATATAGTACGCTTCATTCATGGGTACCGTCAGACCGGTTCGTTCCACAATTAACGTAACCGGTATCGTTCCGTGATGCGTCGTTAAAATGGTTGCCAACGCTTGGCTCACCGAAACACCTTCATGCGCCGCATCAATGTGCAAATCAATTGCCTTAGGCACCCTATCGTCCGCAAGTGGCACTTCAGAGACCGGTGCGTTCGAGGTGGCGGTCGTTGACTGCGCTTCACCAAGTAGCGTGGCGGGCCTCATCGTATCCCATTCCGGCACCACGACAGTTTGATTGGCGACCAGTTCCAGCGGATACACCGCCTGCGCAATAATTTTTGTTTCGCGCTCATTGGCTTGCGTCCGACCTTCGATCAAAACAGAGGCATCCACCGCGAACAACGCTGAGACGTCTTCCCAAAGATTAGGGAAAACCACGACTTCGATATTCGCACCGAAGTCTTCCACCGTGGCAAAGCCCATTTGCTCATTGCGCTTCGTCAAAAGTCGGCGTAAAGCCGTTACTGTGCCGCCAATCCATACTTTTCGCTGATCATATGTCTCACCGTTTTCGCGTAATTCATAAATGGGTGTTGCCTTGCGTAAAATTTCTTCATACGGAGAAAGAGGATGGCCGCTCACGTAAAAACCGAGCGTTTCCTTTTCTCCGGCTAAACGCGTCGCAAGATCCCAGGCAGGTACATTCGGATAGGTCAGTGTCGGTGTAGCTAACGGAATGTCATCAAACAATCCGGTTTGCAATGAATTGGCATTTTCCCGCTCTGTTGTGCCGATCCGAATCGCCTCCGGTACCGCTTCATAAATTTGAGCGCGATGAATTCCTTCCGCATCTGCCAAATGATCCATAGCGCCGGCACGAACCAGGGATTCGGCAGCGCGCTTGTTGACTGCTACATGCTCGGCCAACTCAATCAGTGACCGGAAACCGACCGGTGTGTCCCCCTTTGCCTGTTCTTCTTGCAAAATATTTTCGCGCGCTTTGACAATCGCTTCCGCCAGACCGTCGCCCACATTTTTGACCGCGGAAAGGCCGAAGCGAATCGCTTCTTTTTCCACCGTAAAATCGACCGCACTTTGATTAATGTCCGGCCCCAAAACACGAATACCGTGCAGACGGCAGTCGGCAATATAATGGCTTAATTTATCACTGTTTTCTTTATAACTCGACATCATCGCCGCCATAAATTCCGGCCGATAATGTGCCTTCAAATAAGCTGTTTGCCAGGCAATCAATCCATAGCAGGCGGAGTGTGATTTATTAAAACCGTAACCCGCAAAATACACCATCTGATCGAAAACATGATTAGCGATCATGGTAGGGATGCCTTTTTGTTCCGCCCCTGCTAAAAATTTATCGCGCTGCGCCATCAAGACGTCTTCTTTCTTTTTGCCCATGGCACGACGCAGCAAGTCCGCCTCACCGAGAGTAAAGCCGCCAAGGACAGACGAAATTTGCATCACCTGTTCTTGATATAAGATAACGCCGAACGTTTCTTTTAAAATCGGTTCCAATAACGGATGCAGATATTCCACCTGCGCATCGCCGTGACGACGGCGAATAAAATCTTCCGCCATCCCGCTACCGAGCGGTCCCGGACGATACAGTGCTACCATCGGAATCAAATCGGCAAACCCTTCCGGTCGTAATTGTTTTAAAAGTGCCGTAAATCCGGATGATTCCGATTGAAATACGCCGACGGTATCGCCCTCGCAAAGCATCGCGCAGGTTTCGGGATCGGTTTCGGGTAAATGATCCACATCCACGATGATACCTCGATTATTTCGGATCAATTCAACGGTTTCCTGGATCACAGTCAAGTTACGTAAACCCAAAAGATCCATTTTCAACAAGCCGAGCTCTTCTACGGTATCTTTTTCATATTGCGTCTGCAAATAATCATCTGCAGACTTTTGCAACGGTACGTGTTCGGCAACGGGATCCTTACTGATCACAATCCCTGCCGCGTGCGTTCCGGCATGACGGCTCAATCCTTCCAATGCCAACGCATAATCGATAAGCTGATGAATTTGCGGCTCACTGTCATAAGCTGTCCGAAATTCCTTCACGCTTTCCAACGTATCTGCAAGCGTCACGCCCGGTCCGCCGGGTATCATCTTCGCGATACGATCCACATCGGGGTAAGGCAAATTCATGACACGCCCGACATCACGCACAACCGCTTTGGCCGCCATCGTGCCGAACGTGATGATTTGTGCGACATGCTCGGAGCCGTATTTGCGCGCCAAGTAGTCGATGACATCCGCACGACCTTTATATCCGATATCGGTATCAATATCCGGCATACTGATACGCTCCGGATTTAAAAAGCGTTCAAACAGCAGCCCGTGTACCAACGGATCGAGATTGGTAATGCCCAATAAGTAAGCAACGATACTGCCCGCTGCCGAGCCGCGCCCCGGCCCTACCGCAATATCCTGCGATCGCGCATAGGCGATAAAATCCATGACAATCAAAAAGTAGTCACTGAAACCCATGCTTTCAATGATTCCAAGTTCATACTCCAACCGTTCTCTGACTTCATTACTGATGACGTCGTAACGCGTTGGCAGTGCTTCTTCACACAATTTGCGCAAATAGGTTTGCGCGGTAAATCCTTCCGGCACCTGAAACGCGGGCAAGTGATGCTCACCGAATACAAAATCGACTTGGCAACGCTCCGCGATAGCCACCGTATTGCTGAGGGCTTCGGGAACATCGGAAAAAAGCGCCGCCATCTCGTCGCCGGACTTACAATAGTACTCGTCATTGGCAAACTTGAAGGTCTGATTATCTAACGTTTGTCCGGTGGAAATACACAGGCGCACGTTTTGGGCACCGGCATCTTCCCGTTGAATATAGTGGAAATCATTGGTCGCCACTACACCGACACCGTATTCACGTGCCAATGCAATTAGTGATTCACGTACCGCTTTTTCTTCCGGTAATCCGTGATCCTGTAATTCAATAAAATAATTTTCACGACCGAATGTTTGAATATACCATTCGATGATTTCCCGTGCCTTTGCTTCGTCGCCGGCCAGCAATGCTTGCGGCAACTCACCGTTAATGCATGCGGACAGCGCAATCAAGCCGTCCGCATATTGTGCAATCGCTGCGCGGTTCACACGCGGTTTACGCCAATACCCGACCGTGTTGGCTATCGTATCGAGCTTTGACAGATTACGATAGCCCTCATTGGTTTCCGCTAACAAAATCAGATGACGTAGCTTCTCTTTGCCGCCTAAATCCTGCGCGCCGAGCTCCCGCTCGGTCACATATACTTCACACCCGATGATCGGCTTGATCCCCTGCTTTAACGCTTCTTTATACAGATAGACTGAACCGTACATAACGCCATGGTCGGTGATGGCCAGCGCCTCCTGACCAAGTTCTTTGACGTAAGCGACCAAGTCTTTGATGCGACTGATCCCATCAAACAAACTGTACTCCGTGTGCGTATGCAGATGTACAAAAGGTGTCATGGTCGCCTCCTCTCCTATACCGGTCACACCATCAATGTCCGCGGTACACATTGATCATGTCCCGCCGTACCGATAAATTCACGTAGAATTGAATTCGACGGTACCATCGCCGGATTCAATGGTTGAAAAATACTTAAAAACTCCAATAAACGATGCGCTTCATTGGCTACCGGTGAAGTGTTCGGAATCGCCTTTAAAAGCGGCTCTGCCAATACCTTAAGTACCGGGAGTTCATACAACAGCGCCGTATTAAAAATAATATCCGCTTCTTCCTGGAAAGGAAAAACATAGGATTCTTCGCCAAATCGTACATTACGCCAAATTTTCAGCGTCTCTTCCGCGCTGTGCGCACGAAACTGATTGTCACGGACCATACGACGCAATAAACGTGTATCCGTAGTGGAAATGCGATTGTGATCGCTGATGGTCAACTGCGTCAATGCGCCCAGGTAAAGATGTAGCCGCTGGTACGCAGGAACGGCACGCGAAACGCTCGGATTCAACGCATGCAGACCTTCCAAAATAATTGGCTGATTGGGAGGCAAGGTAGTTTCTTGCTCCGCAAAATATTGCTTACCGTGCACGAAGTCATAGCGGGAAAGTTTTACGGGCTCACCCGCTAAAAGAGCCGTCAGCTGCCGTTCTAAAAGCGTCGTATCCAACGCATCAACGGATTCATGATCGATTTCGTCATTTCCTGTCCGCGGACGATCGTCTAAACTATAAAAATAATCGTCTAGAGAAATCATCACCGGTTGAATACCGTTAACCTGCATTTGTACCATCAGGCGCCGCATCGTGGTCGTTTTCCCCGCCGAAGACGGCCCGGCGATAGTGATTAAGCCAATACCGGGGCGACTGGCAGCGACGCGGTCGGCAATTTGCGCCAACTGCTTTTCATGCCGCGCTTCCGCCATGGCAATAATATCTTTGATGCGACCGTCGGCAATCGCGCGATTTAAATCCACTACATAGCGACAACCCACCTGTTCGCTCCAGCTCGTCGCTTCAAAAAAGACGCGTGAAAACTCACGCAATTCCACATACTCAGGCAAAGTGTGCGCCGAATAAATACTGGGAAAACGCAATAAAAATCCAGGCGCGTAATGGACGATATCAAACACATTTACCCGATTCATACCCTGCAATAGCGGGCCGAAGTAAAAATCAACATAATCGCCGCAACGGTAGAGATAAATCCGTTCCGGACACAGTTCCTGCAAACGTTCTACTGCGCGCAAACGCCCCACTTTTCGACAATAGGCGATCGCTTCCTCTTTACTTTCCGTCTGTTTAATGATCGGTCGACCTTCCTGCACAATTTCATGCATCCGATCTTCAATCTTTTGTATTTGCGAAAGCGTCGTCGGTCGATTCTGAATGATCTGCCCGTACAAAGCTCGTCCGAGGGAATGTTCAATCTGCACTCTGGCATCCGGATACAATTCACGAACAGCCATAGACATCAGCATAATCAAAGTCCGCTGATATGCACGATTGCCAACAGCGGATTGCAATGTCTCGAAACTGATGACGGCGTTATTTTCCAAAGCAGTCGTAAAATCGAGCGTCTGCCCGTCCACCAATGCGAATACTGCGTCCGGAGCCGTTTCCTTAACGCTTTCCCAGACCGTCCCCACGGTGGTGCCTTCAGGTACTTTCAAAGTTTGCCCCTGATATTGTAGTGTAAGCATTTTTACCTCCCGTCATTCGTTTCGCTTGTTTACCGTTATTATAACACGCAAACTTTTAGCCAATGCATGCGCGTAATGGATTAGCTTTATTGTAAACTATTATATTTTGATTTGTTGACTATTTGCATAATCTTCGTTATAATATCTCACGTAAAGGAGATCTGCATGCACTCATTGTATAAAACAGCTTGCCGTTTGGAAACCGGTCTTACCGCGGAGGTTGTTATCGGTCGCTTGCGTCTGATGCTGACGCCGGCCACTTCTCATGCCGAGGTTCGCACGCGCCGTAACGCCGCTACCGTCACGGTCAGCGATACAACAGGTACGCTCGTGATGACCTTGCTTGCCGGTGCACCGCATCCGCACGAGGAGCACACGGAGGCGATTCCGCAAAACGCTTCGCCTTGGCGCTCGTTTAGCGCCGATGAAGTACATGCGTTTGTCGACGCTATGGATGATACCAATCCGATCCATCAGGGAAATTGTCCGGTGGTGCCGGGATATCAGATGTTGACCGCCTGGCTTCAGGATCACCGCGCTGTAGTTTCCTGCGACATGCGTTTCCATCATGCCGTAAAAAGCAATACTCTTATTTATTTAATAACCGACGGCACGATGGTACAAGCGTATACAGCATTCGGACTTGCCTTTACACTATCATTTAAAAAAGGAGTTGCAAAATGAGTTCTTTAACAGCACGTGATTTAACTAAAATGGCCTTGCTGGTCGCGCTTCTGTTTGTAGCCGCCTTTATTGCCATCCCCTTACCGTTTACCCCCGCCATGATTACCATGACAACCTTGGTCTTTAACTTGACCGCTTTTTTATTGCCGCCGAAACAAACTTTGATTGTGTGCGTCGTTTATACTTTGTGCGGTGCGGCTGGATTGCCCGTCTTCACCGGCGGTGTTGGCGGTTTAGGTAAGGTATTTGGTCCGACCGGCGGTTTTATTTTTGCATTTATAGTTGCCTATCCTTTAGTCAGCATGTTCAAAGGTAAGGTGCGTTCGTTCTGGCACTACGTGGCGGCAGGCGTCTTCATCGGTATTCCGATTACCTATATCGGCGGTGTGCTCGGCATGATGATCGTACTGCATATGAGTCTCTGGCCGGCCATCGTAGCAGGTGCTTTGCCGTTTATTCCGGGCGATATTTTAAAAACCATTGTCGCCGCTTTCATTGCCTTAAAGATTCGAGTGTAATATGCGCGAAGTTTATCTTGTCGACTGCCGCCGGACGCCGATTGGCGTTTCCGGCGGCAGTCTTCGTTATACACCCCCGGAAAAATTGGCAGCGGCCGTAATGACAAAGCTGTGGAATGATGCCAATCGCCCGCATGTCGATGCGATTATCGGCGGCAATGCGGTCGGCACCGGCGGAAACCTCACGCGACTCGGCGCGCTTTACAGCGAACTGCCTGAAAGCATACCCGCGTGGACGCTCGATATGCAATGCGCCTCCGCTTTGACCGCCATCAGTACCGGATATGCGCAAATTGCTGCGGGTATTCATGAGATCATTATTGCCGGCGGTATGGAGAGCGCGTCGTTACAACCCCTTCGCACTTATGCACCGAATGATGAACGCCAAGGTTCTTACAAGACGGCGCAATTTTCTCCCGGTGAAATCGCTGCCGACGCGATGCTTCGCGGTGCCGAGCGAGCAGTACAAACGCTCGGCGCGACACGCGAAGAACTGGACGAGTTGGCATTGCAAAGCCACCAACGAGCATTGGCCAATGCCAAAACAAATACGTTAAAGGATTGGCTCGTATCGGTGCCCGAATTGGCGAGCGATGAATGTTTACGACCGCGCATGCGTTTGCAACTTCTGCAGCGTTTACCGTTGCTCTTAGGTCCGGGTACACACATTACAGCCGGCAATGCCTGCCTGATTCATGACGGGGCTGCGTTTGCCATGCTCGCCGGTCAAGAAGCAATTGAACGGTACTGCTTACGACCGCTTGCCAAAATCATTGCGGTCGCGCAAGGCGCCAGTGATCCTTTACTGTCTCCGCTCGGTGTAAAACACGTCAGTACATTAGCGTTGCAAGCGGCTCATTTGCAAATGGACGATATGGATACAATCGAATGGAATGAGGCGTTTGCAATCATCGATTATCTCTTTACGCGTTCGTATCCGCAACTTGTCGATCGGTATAATCCGCTCGGCGGCGCGTTGGCCTACGGTCATCCGTACGGTGCCTCGGGGGCCATCATCTTGACCCACTTGCTGGCCCGCCTGCATACTATCAAAGGTCGTTACGGACTGTGTGCCATCGCCGGCGCCGGCGGCACAGGTTGCGCCATAATCGTGGAGCGTTGCCATGAGTAATTTTATTCACCGCCTCCGCCACTGGGCTAAAGCATGTCCGGAAAAAATAGCGCTGCAAGTCGATGAAAAAAGGTATACTTATGCCGAATTGCTTCATGAAATCGACGCGCTTGCCGCAAATTTACCGTTTCCGTCCGGCAGCGGCGTCCTTATTCAAGAAACGGATCCCGCGCAACAATGGTTGCTTTTTCTAGCGTCACGCAAAGCCGGTTTACGACCGGTCCTTTGCCATCCCGATTTGCCGGCGGAAGATGTGCTAAATATTGCCGAGTCAAATGGTCTCTGCCTTTTCGACGGTACCATCGGCCCATCTGACGTGACAAAAATTCCGGCCGCGGCGGAATTCGGTATTCTGTCGTCCGGCAGTACGGGGCTGCCCAAACTTATTTGGCGGGAAGAACACAGCTGGACAGACTATTTCCCCATTCAAAATAAAATTTTTGGAATTAATGAAAAATCCCGCTTATTTTTCCATGGCTCATTCAGCTTTACCGGGAATTTCAACTCGTTTGTCTGTGTGTTTTGGGCCGGCGGGTTTGCCCGTACGATTTCCGCGTATGTACCGCGCCGCTGGTGGCACATTCTCCAAGAGGAAT
>NZ_CABSTC010000042.1:0-11525 GCF_902480485.1 uncultured Negativicoccus sp.
ATCACGGTGCCGAATTATTTGTGAAATATCCGGAAGTGGAAAGCGTTCAATACGGACAGGATACGATTGAAAAATTATTCCAATTCACGCAGATTGTCAGAATCGGTGGAATGATTTTAATTATCTTCCTGGCCTTTGCCACCATCTTTATCGTTTCCAATACGATTCGTTTGACCGTTTACGCACGGCGCAAAGAAATAGAAATTATGAAATACGTCGGTGCCACGAACGGATTTATTCGTTGGCCGTTCCTTTTGGAAGGTATGATTCTCGGTACAATAGGCGCCATTTTTGCAGGCGTTAGCTTGTGGCAATTGTACGTATGGGCTCTGCGGGAATTAGTTACCAATGGATTTGCATTTTTACCCTTGATTCCGGTATATCCTTTTATTGCGCAAGTGGCAGCCATTTTACTTGTGGCCGGTATTTTGATCGGCGTTGTCGGCAGTGCGATTTCGGTGCACAAGTACATGAAGGTATAGCTTATGAGACGATGGGAAAAAGGAGTAGCATGGCTTCTAATATGGGCGTTCTGTCAAGGGTTTGCAGTACCTTCGTTGGCAGAAAACTTAGAAGCTGAGCTTTCTGATGTGCAATCACAAATGAATGAAGCGCAGCACCGTAAAGAACTTGCCGAGGAGCAAATCGGTTCTGTTTCCGAACTGTTGCGTCAGATTCAAAGTGAGCTGGATGTGGCTTTGAATGAGTTGCATGCAATAGAGGTGCAGCAATCGCAAGTCAATGCTCAAATTCAGCAAACTGAAGTGGAACTCACTGCTGCGCAAAAGCGCTTGGACGAACGTGAACGGATTTTAAATAAACGCTTGCGTGACGTGTATATGCACGGCAAGCTGAATTATTTAGAAGTTATTTTAGGTGCGAAAAACTTTACCGATTTCGCCAATCGCTTGGAATTTTTAAAACGAATTGTTTCGGCTGATCTGAATTTGATTACGGAAATTCGCGCCGAACGTGAGCTTATTTTGCAGAAAAAACAGCAGTTGGAAGTACAACGTCAGCAGTTGGCAAAACTGCAAGCCGAAGCGGAAGCAAAGAAGACAGTTGTCGAAAATAAAAAACAGGATCAACTGATCGTCTTAGCACGCTTACAGGATGAAAAGGCGTTAGCAGAAGCGTCTTACGCGGAATTACAAGCCACCAGTCAGGATATAGAAGCACGCATTAGAGCGCGGCAACAACAAGGTGCCAGCGCCGGACAAGTTGTGCATGGCAGTGGTGTTTTCATTTGGCCGACAAGCGGTCCGATCACATCGCCGTTCGGCTATCGTATTCACCCGATTTTTGGCACGCAGATTTATCATTCCGGTATCGATATCGGAGTTGATACCGGTACGCCGATTATGGCAGCGGATAGCGGTGTCGTCGTTGAGGCGGATTGGCTCGGTGGTTACGGCTATGCCGTCGTTATTGATCATGGGAATGGCTTGAGCACTTTGTATGGACATAATTCCGAGCTGGCGGTCTCGCCGGGGCAGAGCGTGCAACAGGGACAGGTTATAGCATATGCAGGATCTACCGGTTATTCGACCGGACCGCATTGCCATTTTGAAGTGCGTGTTGACGGTTCCCCTGTGGACCCGATGGGATATCTCTGATGAAACAGGCATGGGGCTTTAAATACCTGCTGCGTACACTGGTGACGGGGATTGTTTTTGCTATTTTGGTTTTATTGGCAACATCCTATCTTCTGTTTGGCAGTGTTGAAGATGGCGTGCGATTTACGCGTGTGTTGCTTACGGTACGGCATGATTACGTCCATCGCCCCGATCCGGAGCAATTGACTGACGGGGCTATTGGCGGTATGGTGCAAAGTTTGAATGATCCGTACTCCTACTATTTGCCGGCCGGTGAGTTTACCCGTTTTACGCAGTCCATAGAAGGAAAGTTCGTGGGTGTTGGCATTATTCTGACAACCGACAGTGAGTTTCCTCGCATCATGCGGGTTTTACCCGGTGGAAGTGCGGAAGCAGCGGATGTTCCGGTAAACGGATACATTGTTGCTGTAGATGGGGAAACAACTAAGGGAATGCCATTGCCTAAAACAGTGGAAAAAATCACCGGCCCTGCGAATACACAAGTAACGATTACGGTACGAAGTGATAACGGGGACCGAGATTTTACGTTGAAACGTAAAGAGTTTTCTGTTCCGACGGTAACGCATGAGATGATGCCCGAGCAGATTGGCTATTTACGTATCGGTCAGTTTACGGAACATACCCCGGAGGAAGTAAACCGGGCGCTGACGGAATTAAAATATCAGGGTATGCAGCGTCTGGTCTTGGATTTACGCAAGAATCCGGGAGGCTCGCTGGCAGCCGTAACAGCGGTGGCGGATCATTTTGTGTCGCAGGGGGAATTGGTACGAATTGTGCCGCGCTCCGGCAAAACCGAGGTCATCAAAGTGAACGGCAGCAATGAGCGCGTGCCTCTTGTGGTTTTAATTGATCATGACAGTGCGAGCGCCAGTGAGATTTTAGCAGCAGCGATTCGGGATCACCAAACCGGCATTTTAATGGGTACGACAACGTATGGGAAAGGAACCGTACAAAGCGTACTGCCGGTTTCCGATGCGACGGGACTGCGCTTGACGATTGCAGAATATTACAGTCCGAATGGAAGCAGCATTAACGGATATGGTGTTACGCCTGACATCGATTTGGGAGCAGAAGCGGATACACCGGAAGCACTGCAAACAGCTATTGAAGAAGTCAAAAAAATCAAATAGAGGCATCTATCGCCTCTATTTGATTCTTTTGAATGAATTATGTAACATGAAATTAATTTAGTAGAAACTATTACATTAAGCGCTTTGTGCGCTTTAAAGAAAGGCGGAACAAGATGTTTATCGACCGCGCAAGAATTTTAATAGAATCAGGTTCCGGCGGTAACGGGATGAGCAGTTTCCGTCGTGAAAAGTATGTACCCAAGGGCGGTCCGAGTGGTGGCGATGGCGGGCACGGCGGTGCCGTTATTTTGCGTGCGACGCGCAACATGAACACGTTAATTGATTTTCGCTATCGCAGGATTTTTAAAGCGAAACCGGGCGAAAACGGACAATCAAGCAATAAATTCGGAAAAGATGCCAATGATTTATACATTGATGTTCCCTTGGGAACATCTGTGTATGATGATGAGAGTGACAAGTTACTGGCCGACTTAGTAGCGGACGGCGAAGAGTATGTTGCACTTAAGGGCGGTCGCGGTGGCCGCGGAAATGCGCGCTTTGCAACCAGTGCCAATCGGGCGCCGAAATTTGCGGAGCAGGGAGAACCGGGGCAGGAACGTTGGTTACGCCTGGAATTAAAAGTTTTAGCCGATGTGGGAATTATCGGGTATCCGAGTGTGGGTAAATCCTCACTGATTCGTAAAGTATCCGCCGCTAAACCGGAAGTAGCCGCGTATCCGTTTACTACACTTACGCCGAGTTTAGGTGTCGTTCGTTTGGATGAAGAGAGACAGTTTGTAATGGCCGATATCCCCGGCCTCATCGAAGGTGCCAGCAAAGGTGTCGGCTTGGGGCATCAGTTCTTACGTCACGTAGAGCGCAGTAAAGTGTTGTTGCACATGGTGGATGTCACCGGTTCCGAAGGGCGCGATCCATTGGAAGATGTTGAAATTATCAACACCGAACTGGCATTATATAGTGACTTACTACCCCAAAAACGCCAATTAATTGTTGCGAATAAAATTGATGCTTTGTCCGACGTTGAAGCACTGAAAACATTTACGAAAATACAAACAGAAAAAGGGCGTGAGGTCTTTCCCATTTCTACTGTGACCGGCAAAGGGATTCCCGCATTGCTGCAGCGGACCTGGGAGGTTTTGCAAGAGGTAGCGATGGAACCGCAGGAAGAGCCGTCCGTCATTGATGAAGCAATATATGATGAAACGCCGCAACCCGATTTTACGGTGACGCGTGGCGATGATGCTGCTTATGAATTACACGGCCGTCGGATCGAACGACTGGTTGGTATGACAAACTTTGACGATGATTACTCCGTATTGCGTTTCCAAAAAATTTGGCGATACATGGAGCTCGATGAATTTTTGCGTGAGCAGGGTGTGAAACAAGGCGATACAGTTCGCATCGGAGAAGTAGAATTTACCTTTGAGGAGTAACTATGTTAACAAATCGACAAAAGAAGTTTTTACAAAAATTGGCGATGAATATGGATCCGGTGGTGCAAATCGGTAAAAACGGCTTAGAGGATACAGTGATCGAGAGTGCGCGTAAGGCCATTGCCAAGCGTGAATTGATCAAAGTTAAAATTCATCAGAATTCGCCGGCGGAAAAAGAAGAGACAATGAATACGTTAGCATCTGTGTTGCATGCGGAAAAAGTACAACAGATCGGTGGGACAGGAGTGTTTTTTCGCGCGAAAGAAAAAGACTCCAAGATTGAGTTGCCTGAGTCATGAACCGCGACTTTCAGGCCTGTAAACGCATTGTTGTGAAAGTGGGCAGTAGCTCTATCACACATGAAACCGGCGTTATCGATCTGGCTAAGATTAATGCGCTTGTGCATGATCTGTCAACGCTTGCCGCGGAAGGCTATGAGGTGGTTTTAGTGTCTTCCGGCGCTGTCGCGGCAGGGATGCCGGCATTGAAAATGCTCGAACGGCCGCAGCGCTTGGAAGAAAAACAGGCTGCGGCAGCGGTCGGGCAAGGACTCTTAATTCATATGTATGAGGCGGCGTTTCAGGCTTATGGTATTACCGTGGCGCAAGTTCTTTTGACCAAAGGAGACTACCTACATCCGCGGCGATATATGTATGCGCAACGCACATTGCAATCTTTATTGCAATTTGGTGCTTTGCCGATAGTCAATGAAAATGATACGATTGCCGTCGATGAATTTAAGGTTGGCGATAATGATAATTTGGCAGCGATGGTCGCGAGTATTATCGGCGCGGATATGCTCATTATTTTATCGGATGTAGATGGTCTGTATACGGCCAATCCGATGACAGATCCCGAAAGTACACTTATTTCTGAAATCACACAAATTACGCCGGCGGTTTTGGCATTAGCACAGGGAACCGGGAGCGAGCGTGGAACCGGCGGCATGCTTACTAAACTGGAAGCAGCAGATATTTGTATTCATTCCGGTGTCCATATGCTCATTTGTGCATCTGAGGAGCCGCATGTAGTAACGCGTGCCGTACATGGAGAAAGCATCGGAACTTGGTTCAAAGCACGTAAAGTCCATCCCCAAATGCGTAAACGACAATTACTGTTTGGTACGCAGATGAAAGGAACACTGTTTGTGGATGAAGGTTGTAAAGAGGCTATTTTGCAACACGGTTCCAGCATTTTGCCGATCGGCATTATCGGTGTCGAGGGAACGTTTGAAGAAGGTGACGGCGTTTCGATTCGCTGCCAGGGACAGGAGATCGCTCGTGGAACAGCCGCATTAACCAGTGAAGAATTGATGCAGGTCAAAGGTACACATTCAGCTGATATTGTGGAACGATTGGGATATACGCCGCGCTTTTTGGTTGCGGTGCACCGAGACAATTTGGTGCGGAAGGGGTAATATGCGAGCGGCAGACTATGGAATGCGTGCACAGACGGTCAAAAATCGTTGCGCAAGCTTGACGACGGAAACGAAAAATGAATTATTACGTGCTCTCGCAGAACGTTTACAAGTTTCGATAGCCGAAATTCTGGCGGCTAACGAACAGGATCTTGCCGCTACTCATGGACTTTCCGGTGCAATGCAGGATCGGTTGCGTTTAACTGCCGAACGAATTGAAGCGATCGCACAGAGCGTAGAGCAGGTAGCAACATTGCCGGATCCGTTAGCTGTTGCACAAGAAAAACGTATCTTTACAAACGGTCTTACTCAATATAAAGTCACCGTTCCTTTTGGTGTGATTGCGATTATTTATGAAGCACGTCCTAACGTAACGATTGATGCGGCGGCGTTGGCTTTGAAATCGGGCAATACGGTGATTTTACGCGGTGGCAAAGAAGCGCAACATACAAATCTGGTGTTGACTCAATGTGTGAGGGATGTTTTGCACGACGCTGGGGTGCCGGAAGATATAGTACAATATGTTCAGACTACCGACCGCAGCCTGGTGGGAGAACTTCTACGGGAGCGCTCCACCATTGATTTGGTGATTCCCCGCGGTGGACGTGGTTTGATTCAGTTTGTGCTGGAAAACAGTATGGTTCCCGTCATTGAAACCGGAAGCGGCATTTGCCATGTATATGTGGATAAAGCGGCGGATCCGATGAAAGCAACGGCGATTGTCATGAATGCCAAAACCCAACGGCCCTCGGTTTGCAATGCACTGGAAACCTTGCTGGTGCACCGTGCTGTAGCGCCGCAGTGGTTACCTGTTATAGCAGAACAACTTACTGCAGCAGGAGTGGAACTGCGGGGCGATGAAGCGACATGCCGATACGTTTCCGGATGCAGGCCGGTTACCGCCGAGGATTGGGCGACCGAATATAACGATTTGATTTTGTCTATTAAAGTGGTAGATGATTTGGATGCAGCGCTTGCTCACATTGCGAGGTACGGTACGCGCCACAGTGAATGCATTATCAGTGAAGATAGGCATGCCATCGAACGTTTCTTGCGCGAAGTCGATGCGGCAGCAGTGTATGCGAATGCTTCCACGCGTTTTACGGATGGTTTTGAATTTGGCCTGGGCGCGGAGATCGGGATCAGTACGCAAAAACTACATACACGCGGCCCTATGGGATTGGAAGCTTTAGTGACATATAAGTATTGTCTTTACGGTACAGGACAAGTAAGGTCCTGATGTTGCGTAGATGGAAGATTTGGTGGAACTATCACCTCAGAACTGAAAAAGGTCGTCATGATGCCAAAGAATACATACTGCTCATCGTTTTTTTGGTACTGTTGATTGTGATTTTGGGGATAGGGAGATAGCTTATGACAATGCCGCAACGAATCGGAATTTTCGGTGGGACATTTAATCCCATTCACCTTGGTCACTTAGTCATAGCGGAAGCGGCCTGGCAAGAATATGATTTGACCAAAGTGGTATTTGTTCCGGCTTCGCATCCACCGCATAAACAGCAAGATTTAGATGTCGCACCGGATGAGTTGCGATATGAAATGGTTCGTTTAGCGATCGCAGACAACCCGCATTTTGACATTTCCGATGTCGAGTTGCAGCGGGAAGGGCTGTCCTATACAGTAGATACGTTGCGATATTTTCACACGCAATATCCCACCGGTACCGAGTTTTATTTTATTGTCGGTACCGATACACTGGAACAATTACCGACTTGGAAGTACATCGATGAATTGATTGAATTATGCCATTTTGTGGGCGCGTTGCGGCCTCATTACCAGGTCAACCGGGAACATCTTACGGAACGATTTGGGGATTTGGCGCAAACTCGCATCCATTATTTAGCAACACCGCAATTGGAAATTTCCGCGACAGATTTACGCAGGCGGCTTTGCAGAGGGCAGTCTGTACGCTATTTAATGCCGGACGCCGTACGGCGCTGGCTGACAGAAAAGG
Source organism: uncultured Negativicoccus sp. (assembly GCF_902480485.1). Taxonomy (NCBI): domain Bacteria; kingdom Bacillati; phylum Bacillota; class Negativicutes; order Veillonellales; family Veillonellaceae; genus Negativicoccus; species uncultured Negativicoccus sp. The sequence continues at coordinate 7,533 of NZ_CABSTC010000042.1, forward strand.
GAATCTATGACTGTTAAAACAGTTTCCACGAAAGAACTTCGTAAAAAAATGAAAGAATTACTTTCCGAGAAGCGATATCGTCACTCTCTGGGAGTAGCTCACACGGCAAGCGTTCTGGCACAGCAATTCGGTGGCGATCCCAAACAGGCGGAACGCTGCGGCTTGGTTCACGATTGTGCAAAAGAAATGTCACTTACAGAAATGCAGGAGTTATTGGCGGATCAAAAGCAACAAATTTCGCCGATGATGTGGCATATGCGCAGTTTACTGCATGGTCCTGCAGGTGCTGTATACGCAAAAAATAATTTCGGTTTTACGGACCCTTTAGAATTGGCCGCGATTGCGTATCATACTACGGGGCGAGAGGCGATGAGCCATCTTGAATTACTTATATTTGTAGCCGATTACATTGAACCGACGCGTGAATATGACGGTGTTGAACAGATCCGCGCAATAGCCAAAACGGATTTGCGCAAGGCTGCTTTAGCGGGTATCGATTCGACTATTCGTCATCTTTTGAATTTGGGACAGGAAATTTATACGCCGACAGTAGACGTGCGTAATTATTTAATAAAGGAAACGCAGCACGCATGAATGACAAAAGAATAAAGCTTCCGCAGCGGCGACGTAAGAAACGCAGAGGTTGGCGTTGGCGGTTAAAATGGATGGTCATCTTGTTGCTCTTTTTGTTTTTGATCGGTGCAGTATATTGGTTCGGACAGCAAAAAGCACATGGTAATGCCACGAAAGAGCTGGAGCAAGGAACGGCAGATACACCGATTTATATTTTGGCAACGGGGATTGACCAAAGCGACCCGAAAGCGGCGGATACCATTATGCTCGTTGCCGTTAACTTTCAAAAACAAACCGCGGCCGTGATTTCCCTTTTACCAAACATGGGAACACCCACCGAAGACGGACACGTACCGCTGTTAAAAGATGCGTATACGGCGGGCGGGATGGCAGCATTAAAGGAACAGGTAGAGCGCTCATTTCAGATTTTTATTCCCTATTATGTGATGCTTGACGAAGCGCATTTTGCATCTTGGCTTGATACTCGCGGACCGGTATCACTGTATGTGGAAAAAAACATGGAACACGATGACGGCGTGACTACACCGATTCGCTTGGCACAAGGCTATCAGGAACTCGACGGTAAGCAAGCGGTTGCCTACTTACGTTATCGCGACGATGTTGCCGGTGAACTGGGGCGTACCCAGCGTCAGCAACGATTTTTGAAAGCATATCTTGCGCAATTGCAAAAGCAATATAGTTGGGTAAATTACATGTATACGTATTTTTCGTGGCATCACTTCGCTAGCAATATTTCGGCTGGTGACGGAGCGAAGCTGGTGTATGAATTGACGAAAATGCCACCTGAAAATATTGCTTTTTACATCGTACCGGGAGAACCGCAAACAGCAGGAGAAATCCATTACTGGCAGGTAGATCCGATTGGCAGTCAAACGTTGATCGGCAAAACCTTGACTAGGAATATGGCGGAATAGGAAGGAGATAATATGGAAATTAAGCAATTAACGGAACAGATTGTAACCTTACTGGAAAGCAAAAAAGGCAAACAGATCAAAGTTTTAAATATGGAAGGCATTACTGCTCTGGCAGATTATTTTATTCTGGTGAATGCAGGTAACAAAAAGCATTCACAGGCATTGGCTGACGAAGTAACAAAATTGCTAACTGATAATAATATAGAACTTTTGCGAGAAAACGGATACCGTGAAGGAACCTGGATTTTGCAGGATTTCGGATCGATTATTGTCCATATTTTTGTGCCGGAAGAGCGCACTTACTATGATTTGGACACAATGTGGGGAGACGCCAAAATTGAACAGCAAATCAGCGGTGACCAATAACGTAACGCTAAAAGAAAACACGCTTGTCTCTCTTAAGGTCGCACGTACCGGTGAACTGGGAGCTTTTTTGGATGCAGGTACCGGAAATACTTCGGATGATATTCTGTTGCATCATGATCAACAAACGACCTCTGTCGAAGTGGGAGACGTTGTTGATGTTTTCCTGTACCATGATCCCAAAGGCAGGTTGACCGCAAGCATGCGTTTACCCCGCATTCAGCCGGGCCAAATTGCATATGCTGAAGTAATTCAACGGACCCGCTTCGGAGCGTTCGTTGATTTGGGAACCGAGCGCGGTATTTTTTTGCCGTTTGCCGAAATGAAGGGAAATCTCCAGGAAGGTGATCGTGTTTGGGTTCGCCTTTACGAGGATAAATCCGGTCGACTGGCGGTGAGCATGGATGTGGGTTTAGCCATGCAATCCATTGCCAAACCCAGCGAAGAGATTGAACGAGGCGATGAAGTGACGGCGGCGATTTATAATATTACCGCCGACGGAGCATTGGGAATCACGCCGCAAAAATATTTGGTCTTTATTCATCGTGATGAATGGGACCACACGATTTTGGTAGGAGAAATGGTTAAGGCGCGGGTTACGTTCGTGCGCGAAGACGGTCGCTTGAATGCCTCGTTACGGGCGCAAAAAGAAACGGCAATGACCACGGATGCGGCCACGATCCTTGCCTATTTGGAGGCGCGCGGTGGCGTCATGCCGTATACGGATAAGACTGATCCTACGGTGATTCGCCGACAGTTTAAACTCAGTAAAAGTGCGTTTAAACGTGCACTCGGGCATTTAATGAAACAGGGCAAAATTACGCAAGATAATGCGCAGACACGATTAGTGGAGTGAATTATGAAGATTGTGATTATCGGTGCCGGCAAAGTGGGATACACGCTTGCCCAGCGCTTGACGGAAGAAGATCATGATGTCATCCTCGTAGATGAAAATTCCGAGCGGATTGATTTGATTCGCAGTTATTTGGAAGCCATGTTGATGGTAGGAAACGGAGCTAATCCCGGCCTGCTCATGGATATCGGTATGGAGGATACGGAACTTTTTGTTGCGGTGACCGATCGTGATGAAGTGAATCTTTTATCCTGCTACATTGCTAAGCAATTGGGAGCGACACAAACCATTGCTCGTGTTCGTGCCAAAGAATACATTTTACAAAATAATAATCCGGCGTTGGCTTCGCTCGGTTTGAACCTCATTATTAACACGGAAATGGTTACTGCCAATGAAGTAATGCAGATTATCAAGATGCCGAATGCTTTGGATGTTGAAAACTTTGCGAATGGCAAAGTCAGGCTTTTGGAAATTAAAGCGCGCGATAATGAAGATATGTTGGGCAAACGAATTCGCGACTTGGAAATTCCCGATAAGGTTCTGATCGGCGGAATTTTTCGACATGGCCATATGATCATTCCGAACGGTGATGATGCGCTTCAAATGCTTGATAATGTATTCTTCCTTGGTGAACGTAAAGCGATCGAAGGGCTTGAAGAAAAACTGGCGACGACTCGTACGCGGATTCAAAATGTTTTGCTGGTGGGTGCTGGACTGGTTGGTCGTAATTTGGCTATTCTTTTAGAAAAAGCCAATTACCATGTCAAAGTTATCGAAAAAGATTATGAGCGTTGCGAACTCCTTTCAGCGGAAACCGACAACGTGATCGTCATTAATGGTGACGGCACTGATGTCGATCTTTTGCGTGACGAGGAAGTGGGCGATTATGATGCGATTGTTTGTTTGACCGATGATGATAAACTCAATTTACTCGTCGCATTAATGGCACGTCATTTTGGTGTCCAACGAACTCTTGTACGTGTCGGACGACCGGAATACATAGACTTGATGGAACAAGTGGGGATCGATATCGTATTTTCGCCGCGTTTACTGACTTCGAACGAAATTTTACGACAGATTCGCAAAGGGGAAGTGCTTTCCATCAGTAGTTTTGAGGACTCGAAGGCGGTGGCTTTGGAATTGAAAGTAACCGAGCAAAATCCTCTTGTGCATCGTCCGTTGGCGGAAATTAATTTGCCGGGGACAACCTTACTGGCAGCTATTGTTCGCGGTGAGGAAACGATAGTACCAAATGGACGTACGGTGTGT